>SFUD01000202.1 GCA_004561775.1 bacterium
CGTCCAGAACTCCGACATCGAGGACAAGGATCTTATCCTTAGAGTTCTCTCTATGTACTCAGACCCTGCAGTAAGAGAGAGAGAGATTAAGAATATGTCTGCTGTCTTCACATCTCTTAAGGACAAAGTTCTTCCAGAGCTCCGTAGAGCAAGATTCATTGCAAACATAGATGTACAGAACAGAACAGACAAAGAGCTTCTTGAGGCAATTGAGAACAACGACATTGTACTTGACGAGGAGTCTCTTCTTAAGGCTGCTACTCTTGTAGATAACGCAGAGACAAAGATTGCTCTCTACAAGAAGGCTGCAGAGCTCTATAACAGCGACCGCGCAAACAACAACCTTGCTGTTGAGTATCTTAAGGCTGGCAAAGCTGCAGAGGCTAAGGCTGCCCTTAACAAGATGGCCAACAAGGATGAGATGTACTACAACAACCTTGGTATTGCAGAGCTCCAGAGCAAGAACTACGAGGCTGCTTCTGCTGCATTTACAAAGGCTAACACACCTGCTGCAAAGGCTAACAATGCCGCTATCTTAATCCTTAACGGCAAATATTCTGAGGCTGCTGCCGCTCTTGCTGGCACAAAGAGCTTCAACGAGGCTCTTGCAAATGTTTTGGTTAACAATACAGCTAAGGCAGAGAGCATTCTTGCAGGTCAGAAGTGCGAGAAATCCGCTTACCTCCGCGCAGTTGTAAATGCAAGAAACGGCAAGAACGACGCTGCAAAGAAGGAGCTTAGCTCTGTTACAGGCAAACTTGCAGAGAGAGCTGCAAAGGATATAGAGTTTGCAAAACTTTAGTATCAACTTACAGTTTCATATATAAGAGGTGGCGCCCATTGCGGTTTGCCACCTCTCTTTTTTTGCTATACTCTTCAATTTTGGTTATAATTGTAAGTTAAATTAACTTTACAGAAAATTTATTGATTCAAAAACTCTGGGTTTATGTATATATTTGGAACTTCATACAGATTAAAGAGCAAAGCAATTGCTCTTCTGTTTTCTTTTCTAGGGATTATTGCTGCAACCACCACAAGAATCTGCGCACAGGGAACAATAGGAATGGATGCAATGCAAGAGACTCCCCAAATTGAATGGCGTGGCGCCGTTGTGGCACAGGAGGGGAATATATATCACCTGGAGTTTACCTGCTCTGTTCCTGCAGGGTGGCATATCTACGATGTAAAAGAGTATAATAACGGCCCTATCTCCACCTCTGTAAAGTTGGAGGGAGAGGCAAAGGCCATAGGAGCGCTAACCCTTACAAGCAATGTAAAAGAGGAGTATGATTCTGCCTTCGGGATGGTTATAGGCACTTGCGAAGGCACGGTCTCAATGCTTCTCAAGGTGGAATCCAACGCTGCTGCTCCTAAGCAGATTAAGGCAATTATTGAGTGGCAGGCCTGCAGGGAGGGTGCCTGCTCCGCACCAGAAGAGCAAGAGATTAACTTTGGAGCACCATTCTGGAGGCAATACTCTGGGGTTTTGTGGCTCTTCTCACCCCTTGCGTCTTCCCGATGGTACCAATGACCGTCTCCTTCTTTCTGAAAAAATCCGGAGACAAGACTAAGGGCCGTTTTATGGCTATGATGTACGGACTCTCTATAGTAGCGCTCTACACCATACCTATTGCCATCATCATTCTTATAACCTATTTTGCGGGAGGCGACTCCGGCATTGTCTTCATCTTTAACTGGCTGGCAACACACTGGATTCCTAACCTGCTCTTCTTTATAATATTTATGATCTTTGCAGCCTCCTTCTTTGGAGCATTTGAGATTGTAATGCCAACATCTCTGGTAAACAAGGCGGACGCCAAGTCTGAGAAGGGAGGTCTCTTTGGAGTCTTCTTTATGGCCCTCACTCTGGTACTTGTCTCCTTCTCCTGCACCGGTCCAATAGTTGGCACAATTCTAATAAAGAGCACACAGGGCGAAATTTGGGAGCCAATCATAACAATGCTCGCCTTCTCCGCTGCATTTGCCCTGCCATTCACAATATTTGCCTTTGTGCCAAGCCTGCTGAAGAATCTTCCAAAGAGCGGAGGATGGCTCAACAGCGTTAAGGTTGTATTGGGCTTCCTGGAGTTGGCATTGGGTCTCAAATTCCTAAGTGTTGCAGACCAGATTTACGGATGGGGTATTTTAGACCGCGAGGTCTATCTTGCCCTCTGGATTGTAATCTTCACACTCCTTGGATTCTACCTGCTTGGCAAGATACGGTTTGCAAATGATTCGCCTGCTGGTCATCTTACAGTTACCAGACTTATACTCTCCATAATTGTCTTCTCCTTTGTAGTCTATATGATTCCTGGAATGTGGGGCGCACCTCTCAAAGCCATTAGCGGCTATCTTCCACCCATAGAGAGTCAGGACTTTGTTATTTCATCCAACAGCGTGGCAACAGATGGCGCTGCAAAGAGTTCTACAATCAGTAATAGCAATAAGGTGTACAACTTCAAAGAGGCTTTGAGGCTCTCTGAGCAGAGCGGCAAACCAATCTTTTTGGACTTTACCGGCAAGGCCTGCGTAAATTGCAGGGAGATGGAGGCGCGCGTGCTCAGCAACAGCCGGGTGCAGCAGATTCTATCTGAGAATTATATAGTACTGGAACTCTATGGAGATACACGCAACCCTCTTCCCGAAAGCGAATGGGTAAAAACCTCCGGCGGCACACTTCTCAAGACAGACGGCAAGGTAAACTCCAACCTTCTGCTGGAACGCTATGGGGTAAACGCAATGCCGTACTATCTTCTCCTAGACTCCAAAGGCAACCCCCTTACCGCCCCAAGAGGATACAATCTTAACGTAGAGGAGTTCATAGCATACCTGCAGCAGTAGGCACCAAACCGAGCCGGTGCACATTGCAACGCGTAGGACATCATTGCAGTGCACTTGGTACAATAGCAACCCAGGAGCAGCACTGTAGGGAGTTGCTGCGCATCCAGCAACTCAAGAGCAGCACTGTGGGAAGTTGCTGTGCATCCAGCAACTCAGTTGCATTAGGTGCTGTGGGGGCGCATCCAGCAACTCAGCTGCATTATGTGCTGTGGGGGCGCATCCCGAAAATCACCTTCCACGCTGGGTGCCGCCACACGCACTTCTGGCAAGGGGTAGCGTGGATGGTACGACCAAAATGGCTGCACCGTCCACACAACCCCCATCGGGAAGGCCATCTGAGCAGGGTAGGCGTGGAAGGTGTTTTTCCACTTGCCACCTTGCAGCGCACTCTGCACCGCCGTTCAGCGTCCTCTGTGCCACTTGCCACTCGGCGGTCCTCCCCACAAGTGGGTCACCACCCTCTTCGGGAGCCAATGCCACCTTGTGGCAAACTGCCGCAGAGGGCTATTGCAGAATGTTGCAAATAACAGAAGTCGCATAACGTGGGAAATGAATTTGGATTTGCACCACTCTTGTTGGTCTATGCCATAAATCGGTATATTTTTACTCTCCGTTACCCAGGATAGTAAATCTTCTCGTTATCTTAGCCGCCTATTAGTAACATAACCAGTTGATTATTTGTATGTCACAAGAAGTAGGCAACCGTTTGAATAAAATTATTGAAGATCTTGGTATAGAAAAGCCATTTGTGAAAGGTGTTGATAATCCTGTATTCAATTGTTGGCATTTTTACACAGACGGCAACAGTGTGGAGTCTATGTTTTGGGATGAGTCTGATTTTATAGACGGAATGAACCGCATATATAATGTTTTCAAGAGTATAAATATTGATATCCTTGCCTTCTCGCTTATGGATACACACATACATTTCATACTTCACGGAGAGTTGGAGCGGTGCAGAGTATTCATCCACGAATACATA
>SFUD01000203.1 GCA_004561775.1 bacterium
TGCCATAACAACAAGTTTGTCATGGCATTAGATTAGAATCTAGTTATTTACTCATCGGGAATATTCCCGTTCTTCTTGGCTTAAAATTTGCAGTGAATTCGACTTTTCTATATTCTTTATGAAAAAGCAAGAATCTACTCTTTTCCATCTTCTCTCCTGCGTTGTTAAGGGTACGGCGCCGGAGGCATCGCTCTTTGCCAATATGGGGGCAGGGGAGTGGGATGCGCTCTATCAACTAGCTAAGGAGCAGGGAGTTACTGCGTTGGTCTTTGAGAAGTTAGAGTCTCTTCCGGCAGAGGTGGCGCCGCCAAAGCAGCTTATGCTGCAGTGGTTTTCGCACACCCTCTCAATCGGGAAGCAGATGGAGAGGAAGTATCTTGTTGCTGCCGATTTTGCAGAGAGGCTTGCCGCTGCTAACATCCCTGTGGTGGTGCTCAAGGGCTTTGCAATTGCTGCATATTACCCGCAGCCCCTGCATCGGGAGTGCGGCGACCTTGACTGCTATTTTATGGGTAAAATGGCCGAGGGTGAGGCTGTTGCTGCCTCTTTTGGGGCGGTTGTGGAGGAGGCCAATTATAAGCACTCGCACATAAAGTACAAGGGGCTGACCATAGAGAATCACAAGTATTTTACAAGTTTTAACAATACTGCGCGCGGCAAGGGCACAGAGGCGGCGCTTAAGCAGCTTATCTTTGCCCAGGCGCCTGCGCGGTGGGACAATTCTGCTCTGCTAAGGCCTAATGCCACCTTTAATGCGCTCTTTCTGGCCAAGCACGCCTTGCGACATTTTATAGATGAGGCCATCTGCCTGCGTCACATTATGGATTGGGCGCTCTTCCTTAAGGCAGAGGCCGCAAATGTGGACTGGCAGCTCTTGCGCCCTCACCTGGAGTCCAGCAGAGTGCTCCCCTTTGCGCAGCTGCTCACCCGCATCTCTCAGCGTCACCTGGGCCTTCCCGCCTCCACTCCTCTTCCCGATTGGCTACGCGGTGGTTGCGGTGGCAGTGCTACGGTTGCGGGTTCTGGTTGCGGCGACGGTGCTGCGGCTGCGGGTTCCTCCGCGGATTGCGGCGACGGTGCTGAGCGTCTGGCTCACTGGGAGGAGATGCTGCTTGCCGACACTTTTGGAGGGCATCCATCTATGGCCGGCGAGACCTTCCTTATGAAATGCAAGCGCATTCTTCGCCGATTCAGGCGCATATATCGCTTCCGTGACCTAGCCGATGAAACTCCGGCCACTCTCATCTGGAATGCCTTCGCATTCTCCTCTTATCTGCACAGGAAGTTGTGACGTGCGGCAGGGGAGGTGTAGAGCCGCTCGCTCTGGCACCTCTGCTTCTTTTTATGCTCGCACGCCTGTGGCAATTCTCCCTTCTACTTCTCTTCGAGAATCTGCTGGGCGGCACGCTTGGTATCTACCTTCTCAATAATGCGGGCCAGTGTGCCATCGGGAGTAAAAATATAGGTCTTGCGAAGCGCTCCCATATAGGTTTTGCCGTAGAGCTTTTTCTCGCCCCACGCCCCAAGTTGCTGAAGCAGAGAGGTTTCTGTGTCTGCCAAGAGGGTGAAAGGCAGCGAATGCTTTGCGCGGAATCCTGCGTGCGACTTTACCGAGTCTTTGCTCACTCCTATTACTGTGTACCCTGCTTCCTGCAGTTCTGCGTATGCATCTCTAAAGCTGCAAGCCTCTGCCGTACAGCCACTTGTGTTATCTTTTGGGTAGGTGTATAGCACAATGCTCCTCCCTTTGTTCAGCAGCGCACTGCTCTCTACCAAATTGCCGTCCTGATCCATAATCTGAAACTCCGGCATCTTATCTCCAATCTTCATAACTCGTTGCTTTAATTTTTGTTTCCCAGCCAGGGTTGTTGTTTGTATAACAAATATAGTGACTTTTATTCAATTACCCGACGGCCGGAAGTCAAAACTTAATTGCTCCTCACGGCAAGTTTCCCGATGCCACTCGCCGTGTTCCGGATGCCATTCACCGTGTTTCCGATGCCATTCCCCTTCTTCCCGAGCACAAAATCGCCATTTTTGTGCGCTTTTGGGGTATGGAACCCCTATTTTCGGCCATTTTGAGCACAAAATCAGGGTTTTTGTGCTATTTTGCCCTTCGGAACCCCTGTTTTCGGGCTTTTCGAGCACAGAATCGGCATTTTTGTGCGCTTTTTGGCTTCGGAGCCCTCATTTTCGGGCATTTCGAGCACAAAATTGCGGTTTTTGTGCGCTTTTGCCCTTCGAAATCCTCGTTTTTGGGTTTTTCGAGCACAAAATCGGGGTTTTTGTGCTCGTTTGCGGCAAGCGCGGCACCTGGAAAGAGCAGTTTTGCCACAAGAAGTACCTTGAAGGCGCAGTTTCGGCATAGGAAGCCATCGGGAAGGCGCAACTTAGGCTGAGCGCACCATCGGGAAGCCACACTTTGCCTTTACGGGACCAGGGGTGTGCGCATTTTTCTTTTTGCTTGCGCTGCCACGAGGCTGTTATTGTGTATCTTTGTGTGTTATGAAGCATTATTTTTGGGTTCTCATCAT
>SFUD01000002.1 GCA_004561775.1 bacterium
CCAGCTATGCCCCAGAGGTAGCCCTCCCCTACTGCTTTGGTGAGAAAGCCGTTGCCGGCGCGGGAGAGCGTCATTGCCATATTCCCGATGAGAAAGTAGGCCTGCGCTATTGCCATATAGTGCTCTTTTGTTGGCGAGCAGGAGACAAAGTAGAGCACCGCCGGCGGTCCTTGCATTCCGAAGAGCCCGCCCATTACTCCGCTGATGCTTCCGGCGGTAATCTGTAATGGCAGTGTGCCTTTGACTTTAAGCTTTTCTGCGTAGAGGGTGAAGTAGAGGCTTATGAATATGAGCATTACTCCAAGCACTCTGCGCATCCAGTGCTCGTCTATATGTTTGATAAGTATGACTGTGGGCATAGAGACGGCAATGAAGGTTATGAGTATGGGGGCAAGCGCACGCCAGTCTATTTGCTTGCGCATCTTTACGGCTATGTAGAGCGAGTTGCTAAGGGCCATCAGCCCGGAGAGTGTGGTGGCCTCTCCATATGATGGAAGGAGATAAGGGAGGAGGGTCATTATGAAGATTCCAAACCCAAAGCCTGTGGTGGATTGCACAAAACTTGCTCCAATGGAGAGAATGAATATGTAGAGAAGCTCTTGACTCATCTGACTCATCTTGCCCAAATAATCGGGTGCAAATGTAGATAATTATAACATTTTCTCTAAATTTGTAGGTTATGATTAAAGATTGGTTTCATTTTCTCTTCTCTGCAGAGAAGAGGACTGCAAGAAGAAGAGTGCTTCTCTCCGGAAGATTTGACAACAGGGAGATTAAGCCGCATTGGCAGGAGCAGTATAGGGATGAGGAGGGTGCCCTTAAGGTTGAGAGGTGCTTTAACTGCGGGGTGGAATTTACCGGAAAATATTGCCCTAACTGCGGACAGCATTCGGGTGGCAGAAAGCTTACTATGGCGCTGCTGCTGGATAGGGTGCTTGCTGTCTTGACCAATCTGGACAAGGGCTTCTGGAGAACCTTTATAGACCTCTTCTGGAGGCCTGGATACCTTATGAGAGATATAATGCGCGGGCAGCACAAGCGTTACGGCAACCCCTTTGCGCTTCTCTTCATAGCCATTACTTTCTTTTTGCTGGAGATTCATATCTTTAATCCGCAAATAAGTTCCACCTCTATATTTAACATCTCCAACAAGGAGAATGAAGAGGTTGTAAACCCGGACAACCTTTCAAATGATGATGAGAAGATGAGGATTGTCTTCACCAAGATTCTCAATTTGAAGCAGGCGGTACAGAATCACAGATTGGCTTATGCAATAATTGAGAAGATAGAGAATAACAGAGAGTTCTCAATTCTTATAATGATTCCCATGTATGCCATTGCGCTCAAGTGGGTTATGACAAAGAGCAGAATCAGGGCACTGGAGCGGAGAAGAAGAAGGCGTATTGACGAGAAGAGTCTATACGAGCCTGCCATCATAGAGAGAGTTGTGGCCAGACGCTACTGCAACTTTACGGAGTCTTGCACCCTCTTCCTATACTACGCCCTCCAGCTTATGCTCATCTCTATAGTTACAGTGCCATTTATGAGCAAAATAAATCTCTCCAGCTTCTCGGATGCCGGATTTCTTCTATCCCTTATACTTCTCTCCCTTATTATAGGACAGTTGTATCATCTGAGGTTTTGGAGAGCTATATGGAAGTCCCTGCTTCTTATGCTGGTACTCAGTGCAATCAAGTTTGCAATATTCATATCCTTATTCCTTATTGGCACCATAATTATTCTATTGGTAATCTAATGCAATTCAAAGAGATAACATTACAGCAGAGAGCCAATCTGGAGCAGCTTCTGGTCAACTACGGTTACCCTCACGGAGATACCTCATTTGTAAATGCATATACCTGGCGCCGCTCAATGCAGAGTGCGGTTGCGCAGGTTTGCGGCATTACTGTGCTGCGCTACAGGCTTCCTCAATTGGGATATGGATATCTTCCTCTTCTTCCCGATGCACAAGAGCCGCAGCAGGGTGCGCAGATTCACGGAGTGGCAGAGCTGCAGCAGGGTGCGCAAATGCCGGCATTGGTTGATCTGAGGCAGACTCTGCAGGAGGTGCTGGATTGCCTGATGGAGGATGCCCGCAGTCTTGACTCTCCGTTGCATATTATCTGCATAAAACCCTCCCATTTTCAAATCTACAAGGAGCTTCTCCCCCACTTTGGAATATGGCACCAGCGTGCCTGGTCGGACTATATCTTCTCTGCCGAGCAGCTCGGTAGCCTTAAAGGGCACAAATACCAGCAGAAGCGCAACCATTTCAACAAGTTCAAGAGTCTCTATGATTTTGAGTACAGGGAGTTTACTCCCAATATGGCACCCCTCTGCATAGAGTTGCACCACAAGTGGCAGCGAGAATACCTGGAGCGCATAAATCAGGAGAAGCAGAACGGGCAGCAGCATGAGCAGCAGCAGAATGAGCAGCAGCAGAATGAGCATAGGGAGCAGCATTTAAATGGAGTGCAGCAGAATGAACTTCAAATGGTGGAGCTGCAGGAGGAGGCAGAGGCAATAAGTGAGGCGCTCAACCACTTTGAGGAGCTTGGGCTTATTGGGGGTGCGCTCTTTGTGAATGGCACTATGGTGGCATTTACATACGGCTCTCTTCTATGCAACAATACATTTTGCGTGCATATAGAGAAGTGTGACACCTCTTATGAGGGTATCTTTGCAGCCATCAACAAACTCTTTGTTGAGCATCTTCCTAAGCAGGTGCTCTATCTGGACAGGGAGGAGGATATGGGCCTTCCCGGACTCCGTTTCTCAAAGAGCTCCTACCATCCTCTCTCTTTGCAGCACAGGTATGTTGCAAGCCAACTCTCTCCAGATATGTTGGCGGTCAGGGAACTCTGGCTGGAGGCCTTTCCGGAGGATACTCCGCAAGATGCGGAGGAGTTTCTCTTCAACCACTATTCCAATAAGAATATGCTCTCCATCCCCTACCCCAACAATCCCTCAAAGCTTGCAAGCATGTTACATATAATTCCCTTTGGAAATATTGCATACATCTATGCTGTTGCAACCGCTGCATCAATGAGAGGCAGCGGACTTGCCACAAAGCTTATGGGCCAAGCGCTGGAGAAATGCCGCAAGGAGGGCTTCGGGATGGTTGCGCTTATTCCGTCAAATGAACGTAACAGGCAGTGGTACAAAGGTATGGGCTTTGTAGAGATGCCGCAGGAGAGGCAATCCTTTGTGGCAGATGATGAGTATGACTTTGGCACCGGCAACAGAGAGGCGGATATTCCTCTCTTTAAATTCCTTTAACAATTCCTGCACTGCGAATAATTCCTACCCTGCGGAAGAGCCTGAATAGCAGTGGTGGGAGCGTGCAGGAGAAGAGTACCACAGCGGCCATTCCAAGCACGGTTATCTCTCCAAGGGAGCTTAATGCAGGGTGTTTTGCCACTATGAGCGTTCCCATTCCAATAAACATTATGGCTGCGGAGATATAGATGCTCTCCCTGAACGAACCGATAATCTTCTTGCCATATTTATCTTCGTATATCAAACCCTCCGTTATAAAGATAGAGTAGTCGTCGCCCTGACCAAAAATAAAGGTGGCAAGTATGATATTCACCAGATTGAACTCTATTCCAAAGAGATTCATAATGCCAAGTATCCATATCCAAGAGACCACCATTGGCATAAAGGCAATTATGGCATAGCTTAATCTGCGCAGGCTGAGCCAGAGGAATATGAAGACTATAAGGCTGCAGCTAAGACCAATGTAGTTGAAATCTGCGGAGAGGCTCTCTGATATGGCGCTTGAGAGCTCCTTCACATTAAAGAGGGAGACCCTTTGGCCGCTTCCTTCAAATAGCCCGGCAACTTTGGAGGAGATAAGGCTCTGCAGGCTGTCGCCGGCCTCTTGTGGCAGAGTAACGGTTGTTACGCACCTCTCACCCTCTTTGAACATAGAGGCGCCTCTGCCTGCAAGCAGCTGTGCAAAGCTGGTTGGCTCAATAATCTCATACTCTTTTTCAATTACGGAGAAGAAGTTGCTGAAGGCATTGCCTGCAAACCCGGCACTCTCTGCCGCTTTGGGCAGTCTCTCTGCAAGAGTTTGTCTGTGCCGCTCCATAAGCCTTCCCCACGCCTCAAGCCGCTGCTGCTGACTTCTCTTAGATGGCACTATTTGGGCAATGGAAGAGACCTCTGCGCCGGCATTGCGCAGTTCCGGCATACCTATAAGCGCCTCATAAATGCTCTCTGCGCCCTGCAGCAGACTCTCATTTGTATCTGCTGCCATTTGCGCTGGCACTGCTGCTGCCTCGCGCGCTGGCGTTCCTGCTAGCTCTCCTGCTGGCTCTTCTGCTGCGTTGCTATTGTAGATATAGAGGGTCTCTCTTCCCGATGGCAAATCTGCCAGAGAACTTAGCTGTTGCATAAGTTCCCTCTGCCTTTGCGTCATATAGTTTATCTCCTGCAGATTGGGGTTGAATCTGGTGGAGGCTCCAAAATAGCCCAATACAAGTGTGGCAAGAGTTGCGGCAATAATGAGGGGAGTTTGCGCTCTCTTCCATACATTTGCTCTGCGGCAGGCTGCAGTTATTCCCGATGCTGGCGCGGATGCATTTAGTGCAGATGAATATGGCGCGGATGCGTCTGGTGTGCAGGTTTGTGGCGCAGATACTTCAGTAGCGCCTGTATCTGGCGTGGATGCGGAGGCTTTGTGCTTTATAAGGTGCGGAAGGATTACAATAGTGAAGAGTATTGTGCCTACCAGCATTGCTGCGGCAAAGATGCCCAAATCTCTAAGTGCAGGCGAGTTGAGCGGAATAAGCGCGCAGAAGGCGCCTACGGTGGTGATGTTGCCGGTAATGAGCGGAGAGACAACCTGACGGAGCGACTCTCCTACCCTGCCCCTGCAGTGGTATGTATGGGTTATCAGATGCAGCGGATAGTTTGCCGCAATGCCCAGTATTATTGAGGCTATGCCCACAACAATCATAGAGACGCTCTGCTCTGCAACGGCAACTGCGGAGAGACCGCATAGCCATCCGAATGCAAGCGTGGCAACAATAAGAAGGAGGTCTCTGAGGCTCTTTAGGGTAAAGTGGAGCAGAATGGTTATGAGCAGAAGCGCAAGGGAGAGTGCAAGTATGCTGTCTCTCTTTATTCTTGTGGCATTGCCCACGGCAATGGAGGGAGCTCCAATATGCTCTGCTGTAATGCCATCTATCTTGGCGGCCTGCTCTATAAGATTTATGAGTCTTTTGTTTGTGGAACTCTCGTTTGGGTCACCCTCCGAGGCTATTATGCAGAGGGCATACCTCCAATCCGGTGTAAAGATGTGTCCGTTGTAGAGGGCGCAGTTGGGTATGGAACTTGTAGATAGCTGGGTCTCTGCAACGGAGGAGAAGAGTCCAAGCGGGTCCCACTCAAAACTGGAGGATAAGAAGGAGCCTGTGGGGAGCATAAGTTCCGCACTTCTCTCCATTAGTCTCTCCTCTATGAATCCGGGGGTTGAGAGCAGCGAATCTGTTTTGGCAATATCTTCTGCACTGAGTAGATATGGTATGTGGCTGTATATGAAGGGTATAAGTGCCTTGTAGCGCTCATAGTCAACCTCTTTCACTATCTCCTTTACAAGGTGCGAGGAGTCTGCTGCGGCCAACCGCTCCGCAAAGAGATCTACTGCCTCTGCAAGAAGAGGTACATTCTCTTCCTCTGCTAGCAGAGGCGCGTTCTGCTCCTGCGCATCAAGAGGTGCCTTCTGCTCCTGAACTTCATTCTTTATGGAGAAGAGTACAAAGGTCTTATCTGCAGAGCTCATCTGCTGGAAGACCTCCATACGCTCCAGATAGTTGCCGCTCTGCGGAATGAACTCGGCAATATTCTCCTTGTATTGTAAGTTTATGAGGGGAAGTATGAGCAGTAGCAATGTGGCGGAGAGTATCCACCATTTTGCTGCGGGGCGTGCAGAGAGCCACTCATATATTCTCATTGCCAATCTCCACATTGCTTACTCTTTCTGGCGTTCGTCTATGAATTTTATAGGTTTGCGGCTCTTTGCAGGGAAATTTATGCGCTGAATCTCATCGGGAGTAGAGAGCTCCACTATTGGCGCCACCCTGAGGCGTGAGCGGAAGCGGTCTTTAAGCTCCTTAACAAGGTTGGGATTGTTGCTCTCGGTGCCAATACGCACCACAACCTCATCTGTGCCGGCGCTGGAGTCGCGCACAATTACTACATAGTTCTCTACAAAAGGCGTGTTGTCCAGCACATCGTTTATGGCAGGCGGGTAGAGGGTGGTTCCCTTAAGTTTTATCATATTGTTCTTGCGGCCCAGCAATGGCTTTAGCCTGTAGGAGTATCTGCCGCAGCGGCACCTCTCTGTAATCTTGGCAGCAATGTCTCCGGTGCGGAAGCGCAGCAGAGGCATTCCCTCTACGCCAAGTGTGGTTATTACCACCTCGCCTGTCTCACCATCGGGAAGAGGAGTGTTGTTCTCTCCAATTATCTCTACAATTATGAGCTCCGGATGCACGTGACCTCCGGCGCCATATTGGCACTCGGAGAAGGTGGCGCCCATCTCTGTGCTGGAGTAGGTGGCATAGAGCTCCACCTCCGGCCACTTCTGGTGGATTCTGGAACCAAGCAGGTTAAGCTCCAGATTCTGGTTGCGCAGCCCCTCGCCTATTCCTATTATCTTCTTTACACTGCTCTTGCGGTAGTCTATTCCGTGCTCCTCCGCGTACTCAATAAGCCTTAATATGAAGGAGGGTACGCACATTATGCTATCCGGGGAGAGCCTCTTTATTGTATCCCACTGCAGTTCCGGTATTCCGTTGCCAACTCTTATTATGCCTGCTCCAAGCTCCCTTATGCCAAGGAAGTAGGCAAGCCCGGCCATAAAGCGCTTGTCCATTGTGGTCATAAGCTGCAAAACGCTTCCCTTGCCAAGGCCGGCGCAGGCAAAGGATTTGGCCTCGTTGTAGGCAAGTCTGGAGAGGTCGCCATCTGTGCAGCCAAAGGTGACAGGGTCTCCAAGGGTGCCGGAGGTGGTTATGTAATCTATAATCTCCTCCTTTGGAACGCAAAGGAAATCGTTGTTGCAGAGCTGAAGGTCCCGCTTCTCTGTAAATGGAAGCTTTGCAAGATCCTCTATATGCTTTATGCTCTCTACATCAATGCCATTGCTCTCAAAGAGCCTGCTGTAGTAACGGGAGTTGCTCTTTAGGTATTGGAGCTGCTCCCTGAGCAGACTCTCCTGAAACTCCTTAATCTCCTGAGGGGATTTGTATTCAATATCCTCTTTGAATCTCTCCCTCCAAGAATCGAAATTCATTCTCATTTGCTCCAGAATATATTGTGTTCAACCAATTTATAAACTCTTCCATCCATTTGCCGGTCTCCTCTCCAAGCCTATTGGGGTCTGCTCCAAAACCGTGTCCGCCGTGCTCATAGAGCAGATATCTGTGGGGTATGGCGTTGCGGGTAAGCGCAGAGTCCAGCAACTGCGAATTGCGGTAATCCACAACATTGTCGTCGCGGCAGTTTACAAGAAAGAGCGGCGGGTGGTCTGCCGGAATGTTCCTCTCCATTGAGAGGGAGTCCAGTCTCTCCCGGCTTCTGCTGCTGTTGCGCAAGAGCACCCTCCTGGAACGGCGGTGAGCAAGTTTCTCATTGGCCATTGTAACCACAGGGTATATTGCTGCAACAAAATCCGGCTTAAGGGAGATAGCGGAATCCTCCGGCGCAACTCTACTCTCCTCTCTCTGGAAGTGTGCGGCCATAAGCGCAAGGTGCCCGCCTGCAGAGAAGCCCATAACCCCAATCCTCTTGCCGTTTATGCCAAATTCATCTGCTCCGGCGCGCAGAAGGTAGATGGCTCGTTTAAGGTCCATAAGCACGCCGGGGTAGCCATATTGGCGCTGCCTCTTGAAGCTGCTGTATGCCGCAACAAAGCCCTCTGTCCTGTAGTGGAGAATAAAGGCATCTATTCCCCTGCTGTTCAGCCACTCTGCCACCTTAACCCCCTCTGCATATTTGTCGTGCCAGAGGTAACTTCCTCCCGAACAGATTATTATGGTTGCCCTTCCGCCAACTGCAGAGTCTCTGGCCTCCCTCTTTACCAGAAAGGGCTGGAGCAATACCTCCGGCTCACTGCTTCTGCTGCCACTCCAGATATCTATGCATTTGCTCCCTTTTGATGCCTCTCCATACCGCTCTCCGGCCTCTGCGCGGAGGCTTTGGGAGAGAAGAGATGCCAAAAGTGCAAATTGCAATGCGGTTGCCAGACAGTGAAGGGTGCTTCTCATTCTTTATTCATCTTTTCCAGCAGATAATCCCTTCCAAGAAAGAGCTCGCTGGTGATAATTGCAGACAAAGGTACACCACAAATTCCATGTAAACCAATATTCTGACCGGTAAGATAGAGATTTTTTATCTTGGTTGCGGGCGGAATCTGGGAGTTTATCATATTCTTGCAATCCCTTCTTAAACCGTACATCCCTCCAAATCTGTTGTTGTAGAAGTCTCTGATAGTAAGGGGCGATGCGCTGTATCTTCTCTTTATGCACTCTCTGAAGCGGGGAAAGCGCCTCTCCATAATATTCAGGATGGCCTCCTCCTTGCCCCTCTTCCACTCATAGTACTCCTCCGGTCTTGCTCCGGTGCGGCTCCCGCTCCACCTCTCAACCTCCGAATACTCCATTGGGCAGTTTATGATTATCTTCTCTGCATACTCTCCTTGCAAACGCTCCGGAGGGGTCATATACATAAGCCCGCGGGGCCATCTTCCCCCCTTCCCGGTAACATCCCAGATGGAGCTGTAATCATCTATTATATACCCTGTATGGTTTATATATGGGAAGGAGTTCTCCTTTAATGTAATGTAGAGGGTAAAGACAGAGTAGGACCTTGGAATGGAGGCTATTCTCTCCCTGAAGGCCTTTGAAAAGCCTCCCGAATCTATAATCTCCAAAAGGTGCGATATATCTGTTGCGCAGATGTAGTTCTCTGCGCTGTAACTCTCTCCGTTGGAGGTGACAACAGACTCCACATATCTCTCGGAGAGCTTTATCCTGCTTACGGTACGGTTGCTGAGCACCCTTCCGCCATTCTCCCTTATAACTTCCGCCAGGGCCTCCGCAAAGTGTTGGCTTCCCCCTTCAAAACGGCTTGTGCCCTTAATGTAGAGGGTATTGATAAGGCAATGGATATAGGCCGGGGTCTCACCGGCAATGCCGCTGTAGAGCGGTGTCGTATAGGCAACCACCCTTCTTAGCCTCTCATCTTTTATATACTTGGCAATAAACTCATCTGCAGGCAGCATAAATTCCGGCGAGTGCTGCTGGATACCCTCTCCGGAGGGCTTCAGGTTAAAGAGGCTGAACTGGTCTGCAATGCGGAAGAGGGCATCTGCATACTCCTCCAGCTGTTCTCTGCAATTTGGGAAATGTTGCGCCAGGCTCTCAATAAAGCCCTCCCTTCCCATAGCTATCCTATACTCCCTGCCATCTGAGAGATAGTGGAGGCTATCCATACAATCCGCATCAACCTCCCTTATATGCAGCTTCTCCATAATGCCAAGATGAGTGCAGATTCTGTAGAGCGACCCTCCCTTGCGGAAGCCTCCCAGCATATGCATTCCGGTATCAAAGGAGACCCCATCCCTGCAGAAGTTCTGCAGCCCTCCGCCAATTATTGCATTCTTCTCCAGCACTGTAATCCTGTACCCCTCCTTTGCAAGAAGAGCGCCTGTCATAAGGCCTCCAAGCCCCCCTCCAATTATCAGAACAGATTTATCCATAGGCTCTTACTCCTCCATATACTCTTTAAGGTTGTTGTAAATCCTATTGTTGCCAACAATGTGCGAGCAGGTTATGAGCGTGCCCACCAACACCCCTAGCAGACCGTGCGAATTAACGCTCTGCCCGGCCAGTAGCAGGTTGGGAACCTTTGTGCGGAAAGAGACTCGGGAAGCTGTGGAGTCAATCTCCTTGGCCACTCCGTACATAGAGCCCTCTGCGGTTGAGGTATAGTCCAGATAGGTAAGCGGTGTGGAGCTCCAGTATGCCTCTATGCAATCTGCCAACCCCGGCACATCCCTCTCCACTGCCGCAATGAGCCTCTCTGCGCATCTGCGTTTAAAATCCTCATACTCTGCACCCCTTCTGCCAACAGGGAGCCCCTGCCAGCGCTCCACATCTGCAAAGTTCATATAGGTAATTATCTCTCCCGATTCTGCATACCCTCCGCCATCTGCAGGAACGGAGTGTGTATAGAGGTAGCCCAGCGGCCAGTTGGAGCTGTTGTAGAACTGGCATCCCCAAGGAGACTCCCCCGTATAGCCAAAGAGGTTGTGGTTCATATAGGGCATTCTGCCCCTCTTGAATTTGAGATAGAGCGTAAATCCTCCCGATGTATTTCTGAAGCTCCTTAATCTGCTCTTGTAGATTGGTCTTAGCAGCTGGCACTCCTCTATAAGTTCAGCAAATGCTGCGGGATGTATTGTGGAGATGATAAGGTCTCCATCGTAGCGCTCCCCATTGCCGCATATCACCCCCTCTGCCCCGCTGCTGTTGAAGAGAATCTTCTGCGCCTTTGCAGAGGTTACAATCTCCCCGCCCATAGCCTTAAGCCTCTCTGCCAAAGCAGTTGCAATGGTGCTGCTGCCACCCTTTATCCTGTAGGCCCCCTTGTTGTAGAAATCCATTATGAAGGCATGTAGCGCAAAGGGCGTGCGCCCCGCAACAGCAGAGTAGAGAGATTGCGTGCCTGCCAGAATATCCCGCAGCAGGGGGTCATCCACAAGCTCTTCAAGCACACTATCCATAGAGAGCGTCTGATATTTTACTCCCGATTCTACAAAAGCCCCCTCTCCTGCAATGTTTCTTATAGAGGATGAGGCTGCAACGCTCTCCACAGCCTGTATATAGCGCATCAGCGAATCCCTCCAGGAGCGGTTGAAGGAGCAGAGGCGCTCTACAAACCCCTCACGCCCCTTTGCAAAGGGGTATCGGGAAGAACTCCTGCTGCCTCCAAGGGCAATGATGTCATATCCTGATGGGTCAAGTTCCTGCAGGGAGATGCTCTCCGATATGCCAAGGTATTTGAAGAGGCTATCTATAATCTCTCCTCTGCCCGCGCTGCCAATATAGTGCATTCCGGTCTCAAAGCTCACTCCTGCGCGTCTGAAACACTGCAGCGCGCCTCCTATTTGTGCAGACTGCTCCAGCAGGGTGACTCTGTAGCCGTACTTTGCCAGAATAACCGCAGTTGAGAGTCCTCCAAGACCGCTTCCTATTATAATAGCCCTCTTCATAAAGTTCTAATCATAAACTCCTTATCTGCATTATACCCACTCTCTGTATCTGCTGCGCATACTCTTTGCCATCTCCCTTGCATTGCCGCCGGTTCCATCTGCCGCCCCCATATAGCGCGGCTTTGCCTCCAGGGTGATGGCGCCTCTCTTAATAAAGAGCGAGCGCTTGTTGAGCACCTCTCCGGCACCCCTTATAACCAGCGGGATAATTGGCAGATGCTTTGTGCAGGCAATCTGAAATGCCCCCTTGTGAAAGCGCAGAACCTCCATACTTGCAGAGCGGGTTCCCTCCGGGAAGATAAGGATAGAGTAGCCACTCTGCAGAGCAGCATCTATCCTGCTCTCCATCTGCGTATAGTTGCCGTTGGAGTTTATAAAGTCCGCATACCTTATGGCAACGCCGTAGAATGGGTTTCTCCAGACCCACTGCTTGGTTACTATCACAATCTTTGGAGAGACCATCATTACGCAGAGAAGGTCCAGATGGCTCTGGTGGTTGCAGATTATTACAGAGGGTGTGTCAAAAGTCTCTCCAGAAGGGTTTGCAAAGTTGAATTTTACTCCGGGTATATGTGTTATAAGCCATCGGGAGATGCTCTGTATAAGCTTGTGGTAGCGCAGTTTCCTCTCCGGTGTGCCCTTGAAGAGAGAGAAGTATATTGCTATGCAGAATTGCCCAACTATCATTAACAGAAAGAGCACTATGAAGATGGTTACTTGAAGTATTGCATTAAGCACTCTCTTTGGCCAGGCATAGATTATTGCCACTGTTGTAAGGAGGGTGTTCAGCAGGGAGATTCTTGCAAAATCGGCCGCAGGCCTGAAGTGTGAGACTCGCTCCTCCTTTGGAGGGTAATAGACATCTACATCTATGCTCTTTATTCTCACTCCTCCCCAGGCGGCATATACCAGAAGCTCCAATTCCGATTCGTATCTGGCTGTTATGATGCTGAGTCCGCGCAGCTTTGCCAACGGATAGGCGCGGTAGCCCGTCTGGGTATCGGGAATTGCAATGCCGGTCTGAATAAGGAACCAGAAATTGCTGAATCTGTTGGCAAACTTGCTCTTGGCATTCATATTGCCCCCGCGCTCGGGGTTGAAGTTCTTG
>SFUD01000204.1 GCA_004561775.1 bacterium
TGTGAGAGAATTCCCCTCTGGCTCAAAACTTTATCCTCAAATGCCATTACGTCAAAGTCTGCAGGAATCTCCTTAAGCACGTGGAAGTCCATATCCAGATATGATGCCGCCAGGTACTCCACTGTTGCAAAGCCCTGTCCATATTTGCCGGCTGCCTGCACTCTCTCCACCAGGCTCTGCGGGATAACCTCACCTGTCTGGTAGTGCTTTGCGTATACCTTAAGCACCTCAGGCTCAAATGCCCAATGCTCGTTCAGCTGGGATGGAAGCTCCACAAAGTCTCTTACAAAGCCGCCATTGCCCTTATACTGCACATTCTCCATAAGCGCCGCAAGACCGTGGCCAAACTCGTGGAAATAGGTCTCCACCTCGTCTGTGGTGAGCAGAGCGGGCTTGTCTCCAATAGGTCTTGTAAAGTTGCCCACAATGGTTACTATAGGAATCACACGTTTGCCATCCTTATAGTACTCATCTCTGTAGCCGCCGCACCAGGCGCCGCCTCTCTTGTAGCCTGGACGGGCAAACATATCAAAGAAGACCAGTCCTATAACTGAGCTGTCCTTATCCGAAACTTTGTAGCATACTGCCTCCGGATGTGGCAGAGGCACATTCTCCAACTGCTGGAAGGTGAGCCCGTACAACTTGTTGGCAACATAGAAGATTCCCTCCCTAACATTCTCCAGTTTAAAGTAAGGCGCAAGCTGCGACTCATCTATGCTGAAGCGTTTGCTCTTTGCTTTGGATGCGTAATATCTCCAATCCCAGGCCTCAGGGGCAAATTTGCCGCCCTCCTCTCTTATCATAGCCTGTATATCTGCAAGTTCGCTCTTGGCAACCTTAAGCGCAGGAGCCCATATCTGGTCCAGAAGGTTATAAACCGCCTCTGGAGTCTTTGCCATACGGTCGCTAAGGATAAAATCCGCGCAACTCTCATAACCAAGAATCTTTGCCTTCTGAAGCCTCAACTCAACAAGTCTCTTTATAACCTCCTTGTTGTCATTCTCATTATTGTTATTGCACCTGTTAAGGTATGCGGTAAGCATCTGCTCCCTGTACTCTCTATTTGCAGAGTTCTCCAAGAACGGCATTATGCTTGGGTTGTCCAGACCAAAGAGCCACCCCTCCTTGCCGGCCGCCTTTGCTCTTGCCGCCGCCTCCTCTATCTGACCCTCTGTAAGTCCCTCAAGGCCGCTCTTCTCAGTAATATTCAGAGTATATGCGGCTGTCTCTGCCAAGAGGTTCTGGCCAAACTTTAGCTGCAGCGAGGCAATCTCGCTGTTAACCTTAGTAAGCTCCTCCTTCTGCTGAGGGTCCAGATTTGCGCCATTGCGCAGATAACTCTTATATGTCTCCTCCAGCAGCCTCATCTGGTCTGCCCTAAGACCAAGGCTATCCCTCTTCTCATAGAGAGCTTTAACCCTTGCAAAGAGCTTCTCGCTAAGGGCAATCTCGCTGCTCAGCTGGCTGAAGAGCGGAGACATCTCTGTTGCAAGCGCGCGGAGAGAGTCTGTGGAATTTATGCTGTTCTCGTTGTAAAAGACTCCCGATACCCTATCAAGCAGCGCTCCCGCATTCTCCATTGCCTCTATTGTATTCTCAAAAGTGGCAGCATCGGGATTATTCTCTATTTCGGCATATTCTCCTCTTGCAACATCCATTGCATAGAGCAGCGCAGGCTTGTAATGCTGGCTCTGCACTTTGTCAAACGGCGGGATGCCGTAGGGTGTATCCCACTCCGCAACAAGCGGATTCTTATTTATATCTGCCTCACCACCGGAGCACGAGGCAAGAAGCGCAGCAGCGGAAATCAGTGTCATATAAAATATTTTCTTCATTTTATTAAGCTTATAATTGTGTGATTAATTTGCTTCATAGAAAACAAAAGAGCTATTTGGGAATTAACCCAGGTAGCTCTTAAGAAGTTTACTTCTTGCGCTATGCCTTAACCGTCGTATGGCCTTCTCTTTTATCTGGCGCACTCGTTCTCTGGTAAGGCCAAAGTACTCTCCTATCTCCTCCAGTGTCATCTCCTGCGTCCCTATTCCAAAGAAATATTTTACAATATCCCTCTCCCTCTCCGTAAGCGTTGAGAGCGCGCGTTCTATCTCTTTGTTGAGCGACTCATTCACAAGGCCGCGGTCTGCATTTGGAGAATCATTGTTTACCAGCACATCCAAGAGGCTGTTGTCCTCTCCATCCACAAAAGGCGCATCTACGGAGACGTGTCTTCCCGATACCCTCAGAGTATCTGCAATCTTCTCTCTTGGAATATCCAGGATATCTGCCAGCTCATCGGGAGAAGGCATTCTCTCATTCTCCTGCTCAAATTTTGAGAGAGCCTTGTTTATCTTGTTCAGCGAGCCTACCTGGTTGAGCGGAAGTCTGACTATTCTAGACTGCTCTGCAAGTGCCTGCAGAATAGACTGACGTATCCACCACACGGCATAGGAGATGAATTTGAAACCTCTTGTCTCATCAAACTTCTCCGCTGCCTTTATGAGCCCAAGGTTACCCTCGTTTATGAGGTCTGG
>SFUD01000205.1 GCA_004561775.1 bacterium
TCTCTCTATCTTTTTGTAACCGGCATCGGGCCATCTGGCGGAGACTGTTTTTTGAATCTGCTGTGGTATGTATTTGCTCTCTATTGTGGAGAGGCTGTTGCTCATCTCTCTCCATTCTCCCTTGCTGTTGAACTCTATCTTGAGTCCGTTTGTGAAGTTTACCTCATAAGTTGTATCCAGCAGTTCCGTATCTTTGGTTACAAATGAGATAGTAAGGTCCTGAAAATCTGTTTTTATAAAGTTTTGTGCCGCTGCAGGGAGTTCTCCAAACTCTATTGGCCTGTCTGTAGCATTTGCCGCAATTGTTATGAGGGCAAATGAAATAATTGTTATCAATATTCTCTTCATAATTCTTGTTTTATATTTTAGTTTAAATTTAACAAATGATGAGGTGATTATGTTCACCGAAAAGATTAATCATTTTATTGATAACTTTTTGTACTTTTGTATATGTTTGATTAATCTTATGAAGTTAAAGACCAAAACTATACATAGCGCTTATCAGAGCAAGGATGCTTATGGCGCGCTAGCAATGCCGGTTTATCATACTGCTGCATACGAATTTGAAAATGCGGAGATTATGTCGGATGCCTTCTGCTCCAGAGTGGCAATGCCGGATTACTCCAGAGTTACTAATCCTACGGTAATTTATTTTGAAAAGCGTGTGAAGGAGATTACCGGAGCAAGCGCTGTATATGGCTTAACATCGGGAATGGCGGCAATCTCAAATGCGCTGCTCTCTATATGCCAAAGCGGAGATAATATTGTTACCTCCAACCATCTCTTTGGAAATACCTGGCTGCTTATGAGCAAAACCTTTGCAAGGCTGGGCATAGAGGCGCGCTTCTGCAATCTCTGCAATCCCGATGAGGTTAAGGCTGCAATAGATGAGAGAACCTGCTGCGTTTATGCAGAGATTATCAGCAATCCGCTTCAGGAGGTTGCAGACCTACAGGCGCTTGCGCAGATTGTGCACTCCAAGGGCAAACTGCTCTTGGCAGATACTACAATGATTCCCTTCACAAGGTTCAGCGCAAAGGCGTTGGGTGTGGATTTGGAGCTGGTCTCAAGCACAAAGTATGTATCGGGAGGAGCCTCCACCATTGGAGGTCTTGTAATTGACTACTCCTGCGGAAGCGCCTTTAATGAGCGTATGCAGGAGATGATGCTTAACTTGGGCGCTTATATGACACCTCACGTTGCATATATGCAGACTTTGGGGCTGGAGAACCTGGAGGCAAGATATGCTTTGGAATCTGCAAATACTATGGAACTTGCAGAGCGCCTCTGCACACTGCCCGCAATAAAATATGTGAACTATACAGGTCTTGAGGGAAATCCTTACCACAAAATAGCCTCCCGACAATTTAACAACACCTATGGTGCTATGATTTGTATAGAGCTGGAGTCGCCGGAGGCCTGTTTCAGATTTTTAAACAATCTTAAGCTCATTAAGAGGGCTACAAACCTCTTTGACAACCGCACTCTTGCCATCCACCCTGCAAGCACAATATTCGGCAATTTCTCCAAGCAGGAGCTGAAGGCAATGGATATCTCCGAGACTTGTATCCGCCTAAGCGTGGGTCTGGAGGATGTGGATGACCTCTTTGAGGATATTAGTCAGGCTCTCAAATAGTTATAAAATGGAGTACAATTTTGACAAAGTAATAGATCGCCGCGGTACCGGAGCGCTTAAGACAGATGCTCTGGAGGAGCGCTACGGCAATGCGGACCTTCTCCCTCTGTGGGTTGCAGATATGGATTTTGAGACTCCTCCCTTTATTATGGAGGCGCTACGCAAAAGGCTTCAGCATCCAGTGCTAGGATATACTATAGAGCCGGCAGACTATTGGCCTACGGTTCAGGAGTGGATTCTGAGCCACCACGGTTGGCAGACCAAGAGGGAATGGCTGCGATATATTCCGGGTATTGTAAAGGGCATCGGGATGGTGATAAATGTTTTTGTAAAGCCGGACGAGAAGGTTATTATCCAACCGCCGGTCTACCACCCTTTCCGACTGGTGCCACAGGGGAATAATCGGGAAGTTGTTTATAATCCGCTAAAGGAGAATGCGGACGGCAGCTATTCTATGGATTTTGAGAATCTTGCGCAGGTTTGTGACAACAAGTGCAAGCTTTTGATACTCTCCAATCCGCACAATCCTGCCGGTATTTTGTGGGATGCTACCACACTGCGCACCCTTGCGGAGTTTTGCCACTCCAGAGGGATTATTGTGGTCTCTGACGAGATTCACTGCGATATGGCGCTTTGGGGGCTGAAGCATATCCCTTTTGCAACAGTTAGCCCGGAGGCCGCAGCTTGCAGCATTACCTTTGCAGCACCATCCAAAACCTTCAACATTGCTGGTGTGGTTAGCTCCTATTCCATTGTGCCTAATGAGCAACTGCGCGAGCCTTTTTACAACTATTTAAAGGCCAATGAATTGGATGAGGCGCCTCTCTTCTCTCCAATTGCAACAATTGCGGCATTTAAAGAGGGTGAGCAGTGGCGCA
>SFUD01000206.1 GCA_004561775.1 bacterium
CCTACACTGCCCCGGAAAGAGATATCACCTTCTCCCGATATCAGGACTACTTCATACCAATCCTGAAGCTTCTGGCAGAGAGAGGCAAGGCACTTGAAATAAACAGCAAGACATATCAGAACTTCGACGGCTTTACCCCTACCCTGGACATAGAGATACTCAAGGAGTTCCGAAGACTGGGAGGAGAGAACATCACTCTTGGCTCCGATTGTCACGAGCCCGGCAAATTGGGGTTTGATTTTGACCGCTTTGCCGCCATCATAAAGAGCTGCGGTTTCAACTACCTTACCTACTACAAAGAGAGAGAGCCAATTCACTACAAAATTGAGCTTTAGCCTAGCCACTAAGGATAAATACGGTTAAAGACCTCCCTCCACTCATACTCCTTATCTGCCAATCCGTTTGCAAAGGTTAGGGAGTAAATATAGATATACTCGCCTGTAGATAACTTCTTATAGCGCTCACCCTCGGCAGGATCCACCTGATAGTAGGCAATGTGCAGTTCAGGATAGTTCTCCGGCCGATTTTTATTGAAGGTGAAGGTTGACCCGTCAACCATAGGGTACGAGCTTCCATTGTTAAAGGTAATCACCTTGGTCTCATACAGATAGTCGTCCGCATCAGCAGCAGTGTAGCTAACGCCGCGAAAGGTATAGTCACAGATGTTATAGAGCTCCTCTCTGGAGGAGAAGAGAATTGTCCTTGGATTGCTGAACCACCTTACCTTAATCTCATTGTTGTACCCTACCCTCATAGAGGTACTCCTCTTCTCCAGCACTTCGGAATCAAGCGTTCTTGAGAAGGCAACAATATAGACCATCTCATATATATTTACCTCCAGTCCCGCGCTATCACCCAGCCCTCCTGCAAGAGAGACCTTCAGGGAGTAGTTGCCATTGGAGCTGCTCGGGTTTGCAAACCTCAGCGTCCCTCCATCCAAATCCACCGTACAGTCAGGCGCTCCCAGACTCCCTATCCAAGATATCTCCAGGAGGTGGCGGTAATCTGGGTCGGTCTCTATCTCCAGAGGCACCACCGTCTCTTCATTTCCCCTGTTTACAATCACATCCACAGAGGTTTTGCTCATAGAGATTGTTGGCTTTACAGCAATGGCCGCGGAGGCTGAGATATCGGGAAAATCCTTAAACCTTATGGTAAGGTTGCCGCCATCGCCAACCTCATTGCCCTGCAGCGTAAGGCTCTTTAGGCCGGAAGAGGGATCTGCACTCTCCGAGAAGCTGCCCGTTACCGCTGCAGATGAGAGCAGAATCTCCAGCGGCAGCACCTTTGCAGAGGCAGGCAGCACATTGTATTCAGCCGCTTTTGGCAATTGCTTGTAAAGAGTAATGCTTTCGGGCAACTCTATTCTTGCCTCCTCCACCCTTATATTGCAGGAGGCTGTAGCCTCTCCATTTGTTGCAGTAATTACAGCGCTTCCATTTGCAAGAGAGCGCACCTTTACATATTGCGAGGTTGACTCCACCACCTCCAGCAGAGACTCGTCGGATATCTGAAGAGCAGGCACCGCCGAAGCAGGCGAGAGCTGCGAGTAGTTAAGCACAGCAACCTCTCCCCTGTAGAGCACCCTCTCGCTCTGCTCAAAGGCCACCACTGCAGGTCCTTGAGGAACATCGTCAAGCTGGCTTGTATCTACACTCCAGCTATTCTCATCCGCGCTTCCGTTCCCTCTGAAATAGACCGTACAGAGGTACTCCGTATTCCTGCAGATATTGCAATCTGTAAAGCCCTTTCCAAGGTAGAACCTGTAGGTTATCTCTCCCCTCTTCAAGGGTGAGATATAGTCATACACCATCTCTATATAGGTAGAGAGGCTCTTCTTCTCCTGCTCCATAAGGCTCTCCTTGCTCTTGTTGTCCGTAGCGCCAGGAGCAACAACCCCCTGCATATTCTCCCAAAGGTAGAACTTAACCCCCTCTCCGCTCAAAGCGTCAAGTTCCGCCTGCAGAGCAACGCTCTCCCCATCCATAACCTCTCCTATGCCGGCCCTGCTTTGAGCAAATGGAGTAATGGTGGAGGGAGCCTGTTTGAGCGATATCCTCTTAATACTTATATTCACATCCTCCGAGAGATTTGCCATATTGCTCTTAACCACAATCTTTGCAAGAGCCTTTTTAAGTTCTATCTCCAATGTAGTCTCTTCTGTAGGCACAACAGGCCCATTGCTGCCTGTCATAATCATAGCGCCATTGCCGGAGATTATCTGGGAAATATCCTTTGCACTAAGCTTAAGTTGCAGCAAATCTGCCATTTTCAGCAGCGGAATGGAGGCTCCTGCATTTGCCAGGAGATAGATGGAGCAGCTCTCACCTTTGCAGACCTTTACTCCCGATATCTCTCTTACTCCCGATACATATTTATGGCATTGCACCTCCCCTGCAGCATTAAACAGATAGAGATTAATATCCTCCACCCTAGAATCATCAACTGCCATTGCCTTTGA
>SFUD01000207.1 GCA_004561775.1 bacterium
GGGGTTATTCCAACAATGCGCTTGTTGCTCTCTGCCAGAGCAATTATTGCCTCTCCAAAGATATCCTGATATTTTTTGCGCCCGGTTGTGCCCGTAATGCGCTCTCCCGTAGCAGCATCGAACTTTCCCGGCGCATGCCAGACGCTCTGATTCTGCTCTGCAGGAGTATAGCCCTTGCCTTTTGTAGTGGTTATATGCAGTATCTTTGGCCCATCTATCTCCTTTATTCTCCGAAGAGTCTTTATGAGAGTCTCCAGATTGTTGCCATCTATGGTGCCAAAGTAGCGGAAGCCCAGCGCTTCAAAGAGAATGGAGCCCTTGCCTAGCAACAGCCTCTTTGTTCCCGATACGACTCTTTGCAGGGAGCCCTTAACTCTTCTGCTTGGAGTGATATCCCAGATTTTGCGCTTGAGGTTGTTGTAGGTTTGCGAAGTGGAGATTTTAAGCAGGTAGTTGTGCATTGCTCCAACATTCTTGTCTATGGAGATGTTGTTGTCGTTTACAATTACAAGCAGGTTGCTCTTCATTGCTCCGGCATTGTTGAGCCCCTCAAAGGCCAGACCGCCGCTAAGCGCCCCGTCGCCAATTATTGCCACAACATTCTCTCTCTTGCCCTGCAGCTCTGCGGCCTTGCACAATCCCAGCGCGGCAGAGATGGAGGTAGAGGTGTGTCCCGACCCGAATGCGTCGTAGGGACTCTCTGAGGGCTTTATGAAGCCGCTCAGGCCGCCTTGCATCCTGTTGCGCTTAAAGGCCTCCCTTCTGCCTGTTATGATTTTATGGGCATAGGCCTGATGTCCTACATCCCAAACCAGTTTGTCATCTGGGGTGTTGAATATGTAATGAAGGGCAACAGCCAACTCTACTGCTCCCAGACTGGCCCCAAGGTGGCCGGGATTGGTGGAGCAGCACTCTATCATATATTCTCTTATCTCTTTGCAGAGCTTTGTCAAGCTCTCCATAGAGAGATTCTTTATGTCGTTTGGACTCTCTATCTTATCCAGCAGTTCCATAGTATGAAATAAACGCTGCAAGTTACTACATATTTGGGTTGTAAAAAAATAGATTTTGCCGTTTAAAATTTATTGAATAAATTGCCAAAATATTAGGTTGGAGATTAATTTAAAATAACCCTATATGAATAAAGTTGGAAAACTGTTGAACGACAGTGCTTTGGCAAGATGGAGCGCTCTGGTGCTCATTGCGTCAATGATGTTCTTTGCCTACATGTTTGTAGATGTGATGTCTCCTCTTAAGACTCTTTTGGAGACAACAAGAGGGTGGGACAGCCCGGTTTTTGGCTCTTATGCCGCATCTGAGTACTTTTTAAATGTCTTCTGCCTATTCCTCATCTTTGCAGGAATCATTCTGGACAAGATGGGTGTCCGCTTCACCGGAGTTCTCTCCGCCTCCCTTATGGTAATAGGTGCCGTTATTAAATATATAGGTATAAGCGACTGGTTCCAGGCAACAGAGATGAATATGTGGCTCAACAGCTGGTGGCCTGCTCTTCCGGGAAGTGCCAAGATGGCTTGTCTGGGCTTTATGATATTTGGTTGCGGTTGCGAAATGGCAGGCACAACTGTCTCAAAAGCAATTGCAAAATGGTTCCAAGGCAAGGAGATGGCTCTGGCTATGGGTCTGGAGATGGCAATTGCGCGCCTTGGCGTCTTTGCGGTAATGTGGCTCTCGCCTTATGTATCGGGACTATTCAACAACTCTGTAGTGGCTCCTGTGGCCTTCTGCACAGTGCTGCTTATAATAGGACTTATTGCATACATTGTCTTTGCAGTTATGGACAAGAAGCTGGACAATCAGATTGCCGCTATGGGTGCCAGCTCGCAACAGGAGGCATCTGACGAGGAGTTCCACCTGAAAGACCTTGGCAAAATCTTTGGCAGCAAGATGTTCTGGATTGTGGCTCTTCTCTGCGTGCTCTACTATAGCGCAATCTTCCCATTCCAGCGTTATGCGCCAAATTACCTGGAGGTTACATTGGGTGTTGGCCCGGATGTGGCATCAAGGCTCTTCAGCTGCTTCCCGATTTTGGCAATGGTGCTTACTCCGTTCCTTGGAGCATTTTTGGATTATATCGGGAAGGGAGCAAGTATGCTTATGGCAGGTGCGCTCATTATGATAGCCTGCCACCTCTCTTTTGCCTTCCTTCTGCCGCTCTTCCCATCGCAGTGGCTGGCGGTTACAATTGTGGTTATTCTTGGAGTCTCATTCTCCCTTGTGCCTGCAGCTCTCTGGCCATCCGTTCCAAAGATTATTGATTCCAAGATTCTTGGTTCTGCATATTGCGTAATCTTTTGGGTGCAGAATATAGGCTTGTGCCTTGTTCCGCTGCTTATAGGTGTTGTTCACAAATCTACCGGCGGTTATACTGTGCCTATGATAATCTTTGCCTCATTCGGGCTGCTTGCCTTCCTCTTCTCTTTTGCGCTGCTTAT
>SFUD01000208.1 GCA_004561775.1 bacterium
CCAGCCACATCTTCTCCATAATCTCCGCTACGGTGCGCTCCGGTATATACTCCCTCTTGCTGCTGCAGGAGAGTGATGCCAGTGCCGCCAAGAGAAGTGCTGCAATATTTTTAAGACTTGATATGCCTCTGCTCATAAATAATAACTCCAAGTTACGCCTATTCTGCAAAGTTAACCATTTTTATTACTATTTTTGCCACATAAAAGCTAATATGAAGATTAATCCGCCCAAAATAATAAGAAGGCTCTTTCCTACCTTCATCTGGAACTTCCCGGAGGTTAAGGATGCCGTCTTCCTTACTTTTGACGATGGTCCGCGCCCGGAGGTTACTCCGTGGGTTCTGGATCAGTTGGACAAGTATGGTGCCAAAGCTACCTTCTTCTGTCTTGGAAAGAATGTGGAGATGTTTCCCGAACTCTTTAAAGAGATTCTAAGGCGCGGTCATTCCGTTGGCAATCATTCATATAGCCATATAAAGGGCTGGGGTATGGATACTGCAGATTATGTGAGGGATATAGATGTTGCGGATGAGATGATTCATTCCAACCTATACAGGCCGCCATACGCCCGCATTGGACCAAATCAGGCCAGAGTGCTTAGCGAGCGTTTCCACGCAATAATGTGGAGTGTTATAAGCAGGGATTATAGCAAAAGCCTCTCCGGAAAGCGTGTGGCCCGTAATGTTATAAAGGAGATGGAGCCGGGGGATATCATTGTTTTTCACGACTCCATAAAGTGCGCGCAGAATCTTTGGGTTGCGCTTCCAGCCGTATTGGAGAATATTAAAGAGCGGGGGCTGAAGTGCCGCCGCATAGAGTTATAAGATTTATGAAAGTATTGTTGATAGGTTCCGGCGGAAGAGAGAATGCTCTTGCCTGGAAAATCCGTCAGAGTTCTCTCTGCTCGGAGCTCTTCTGCCTTCCCGGAAATCCCGGTACATCTGCTTGGGCGCATAATGTCAATCTCTCCGCTTTGGATTTTAAGGCGGTTGGGGATTTTGTTCTTGAGAATGGGATAGACCTTGTTGTGGTTGGCCCGGAGGACCCTCTTGTAAAGGGTATGAGAGATTATTTCCAGGCAGACCCAAATCTTGCGCATATTCTCTTTGTTGGCCCTTCAAGCAAGGGCGCAATGCTTGAGGGAAGCAAGGATTTTGCCAAGCAGTTTATGCTCAGGCACGCCATACCTACAGCTGCGTACAGAAGTTTTACAAAAGAGACTCTCTCTGAGGGCCAGGCATTCCTGGAGAGCCTTACTGCGCCTTATGTGCTTAAGGCAGACGGACTTGCTGCAGGCAAAGGAGTGCTTATCCTTAACAATCTGGAGGAGGCAAAGCAGGAACTTGCAAATATGATGGAGGGCAAATTTGGCGCTGCCGGCAATACTGTTGTAATAGAGGAGTTCCTTAAGGGAATAGAGCTCTCCGTATTTGTACTCACCGATGGAAAGGACTACCTTATGCTCCCATCCGCAAAGGATTACAAGAGAGTGGGAGAGGGGGATACCGGCCTCAATACTGGCGGAATGGGCTCTGTATCGCCTGTGCCATTTGCAGATGAACTCTTTATGAAGAGGGTGGAGGAGCTTATTGTAAAACCTACAATAAGCGGCTTGCAGAGCGATGGCATAGATTACAAGGGCTTTATCTTCATAGGTCTTATGAACTGCAATGGCAACCCTTATGTGATAGAGTATAATGTGCGTATGGGAGACCCTGAGACTGAGTCTGTTATGACAAGGATAGAGTCAGACCTGCTGGCGCATCTGGAGGCTGCTGCAAAGGGAACTATTGCCTCGCAGAAGATTGTGATTGCGCCTTATACTGCCCTTACAGTAATCTGTGTAAGCGGAGGCTATCCGGAGAGTTATCCAAAGGGACTCCCGATATCGGGAGTGGAGCCGCTCTGCTACAAGGCCGCACCGGAGAGTGTAAAGGTCTTCCACTCCGGCACAAAGATGCTTTGCCAAGAGCAGCAGGAGACTCTGGTAACTGCAGGTGGAAGGGTCTTGGCGGTAACTGTAAATGGCCCATCCATAGAGAGTTGCCGTGAGCGTGCTTATAAGGAGATTGAGAAGATAAAATTTGAGGGAATTTACTTTAGGCGCGATATAGGCTGCGACCTCTTATGAAAAATCTCTTCTCTCTTCTGCTCTGCATAATACTCTACGGGTTGGCTTTTGTGGTGCCGCACAGTGGCGACAATCAGGTATGGGTTCCATTGGTGGCCGGATTGGTAGAGGAGGATTTTTTGGCATCGGGAGGAGTCTGGAGCATTCTCTCTGCGCTTCTCTCTGCACTTATGCTCTCATACGGCACCTTCTGCCTTTTGGATAAGGAGAGGTATTTTAGGTCTTATGCTCTTACAGGGGCCCTTGTTACCTTTGCGCTTATTATGA
>SFUD01000209.1 GCA_004561775.1 bacterium
GCTGCGCTGCGCCACTCTGCGGAATTTCAATTGTGCAACTTCCCTCCTGTGGCTTAAGAAGGCCTGCCAAAAGCTTCAGCAGTGTGGTCTTGCCAACGCCGTTCTGCCCCAGCAATCCATAAATCATGCCTGGCTTAAGTTCTGTTGAGACACCCTCAAAGATGCTTTTGCTGCCATAGCTGAACTTTAAATTCTCAATCTTAATCATAACAATAGTGTACTATCACATTAATACACTGCAAATGTAGGCATATTTTTTTTATCTGCAATAGTCTGCTCATTTTTTATTACATTTGTTCAACTAAATTGAAATCTATGAAAAAGAGTCAGGTTATTGTATTTTTGCTGGCAGCAGCACTTCTTCAGGCTTGTTGCGGCAAAGTAGTGGAGCAGAAATGCGCATTTGATTGTGGAATAGCCAAAGAGCTTGGCAAGATTGTCAAGGAGGCAGGCATTCCTCATATGCAACTCAATTATAAGGGTCCCGATGGCCAATTTGGCTTTGGCATCCAGAATCTCTATTTTGCAGATACAGCCGCAAGGGCAATTGTGGCAGTTAATGGAGATGACTCTACAGCCATCTTCCAGGGAGCATCTTTAAGCAAAGTCATCTTCAGTTACATTGTTATGAGAATGTATCAAGATGGAGAGATAGATTTGGATAAGCCCCTCTGCAACTATACAGATATAGACAGGTTTACCAACAAGGAGTATGCCTCCCTGCTTACAGCCAGAATAGTGCTCTCCCACAGGACAGGGCTCTCCAACTGGGCTTACGGCCCATCTGCTCCGGAATGGCCTGTGAGTCCTATTGAGTTTAAGTTTCGTCCCGATTCTTGCTACGGCTACTCCGGCGAGGGCATTGCCTTCCTGCAGAGGGCAGTGGAGAGCATAAAGGGCAAGAGTATAGATGAGATTGCCAAGGAGATGGTCTTTGATCCGCTTGGAATGTCGCACACTGCCTATTGCTGGCTTCCTTGCTATGATTCGCTGGCTGTGCCGGGCTTCAATGGCAATGGTGAAAACAGGGGCCCAGGACGCCATCCAAGGTCCAATACCGCTTATACAATCAGAACCAATGCAAAGGAGTACGGCAAATTCCTAGACGAGCTCTTCTGGGGTGAATCTCTCTCGGCTCAAACCAGAGAACTCTTCTTTGCACCGGGCAAAGAGAGGGCTATAAGGTATGCAGGCGAACCGCGCCAGTGCGACTCCACAATGTATTGGGGTATGAGCATCGGGATAGAGATGAATCCAAAATATGGCAAAGTGCTCTGGCATTGGGGCGACAACGGCAATTTCAAGGCGCTCTTTATGTATCTGCCGCAGCAGCAGAAGAGGTTTGTCTATTTCACCAACAGCGCCCACGGGCACGATATCATAAATAAGGTTACAGCTCTGCTCTTTGCAGCAGAAGAGCCATTTGCAATGGAGCGCTGGATTAACCAATAGCGCACTCTCGCTTTGGTTCCTGTGAGGCAGGTCCTGTGCTCCCCGCGGCAGAGGGTCCTTGCGCGGCTGGTTTTGTGCTCCTCGCGCGGCACCTCCTTGCACTTTTCTCGGCGGCACCTCCCTGCGCTCTTAGCGGCGGCACCTACCTGCAATCTTGAATTATCGGGAAACAAGGAAGTCTCTTTTTGGTGGATGATAAATGCAAGATGATGAATGATTTTATTATTAATAACCTCTCTTATATAGAGTTGGCAGCCTCGCTCTTTGGACTTGTATATGTGGTCTTTGAGGTTTTGCAGAAGAATTTTATGTGGTACCTGTGGGTGCTCACCTCTATCACATTCGGGATAGTCTATTATTATAGTCATATTTATGCCTATATGGGCCTGCAGATCTACTATGTTGCAATGGGTATTTACGGCATCTACTCCTGGCGGCGCGCCAAAGCTCTTGCAAAAAGAGCTGCTGCACAGCCTGGCGAGCAGCTCTCTACGCAGCCGACCAGCAACGGCGGCGCGGCCTGCAAGCTCAGCGAGGTCAGCAATCCCGGCGCGGCCACTCAGCCTGGCGAGCCCCGCAGTGAAGACGCAGATATTCTTGTGGTACGCAGAATGAGCAGGGAGGTTGCAATTCTATCCACGCTCTTTTCAATCATCGTCTTCTTTATCCTGACATATATACTCAAGTGCACAGAGGACCCGAACCCGTGGTTAGACTCTTTCTGCTCTGTTATCAGTATGCTGGCTACATTCTGGTTAAGCAGACAGTATCTCCAGAACTGGTATCTTTGGATAGTCTGCAACGTGGCAAGCACAATACTTTCTCTCTCTGTAGCGCAGTATTACGCAGCGCTGTTGTATTTTGTTATGATAGGTATGGCAATATGGGGCCTGTGGCACTGGAATAAAAATGGAGTAAAGTGCTGATTGCTGCCATTTAGC
>SFUD01000210.1 GCA_004561775.1 bacterium
GGCCGTACCGACATACCTCCTGTTGTGTTGCGTTCCCACGATACCGATGGTCCATTGGTACTCCGTGAGTCATTACCACTATATCCCAACATCTATACGATGTCGAAATATACAGGTGAGTCGCTTACTACTTACGAGCCGGGTGGACCGTGGGGTGAAACCCATAGACAACTGGCTGCCGCCGCCCCTGTCCATATCGACAATGTGCATATCCTTGCCAATCTGGAACCTTGGCGATGGTCGTCACCGGCATTTATCAGTAAGACGGTAGAGGCTATGCACCGTGTACACCATTCAAAAGGATTGCATCTCTATCCCCAAGCCAGTTATTGGGACTGGCCCTATGCAGCAGATAAATTGCCAGATGGACGTAGATTGAAGCAGTTGGACCGTGACTGGATGTGGTATAAGGCATGGGGCCGTTATGCTTGGAACTGTCATCGAAACAACGATAATGACTATTGGAAGCAGGTTTTGGCAGATTATTACCAGACCGATACTCTTACGGCAGGTTGCATACTCAATGCCTATGATGAGTCTGGAGAGATTGCGCCCAAGTTGTTGCGCCGTTTCGGAATTACCGAGGGCAATCGCCAAACACTTCTGTTGGGCATGAAAATGGGACAACTGGTCAATCCTTACAAATACACCATCTATCCTGGATTCTATGAAAGTTGTGGTCCCAAGGGTGAAAAACTCATAGAATACGTGGAAAAGGAATGGAACCATCAGTCGCATGAAGGCGAGTTGCCTCTTGATATCATAGACCAATGTGTGAATCATGGTGCTGCAGCTCTTGCCTGTAATGGATTTTATCTTGCGGTTCAGATGTGTTCTTGTCATGCAGAGGGAGGAGGCTATTGCCTGAAGGTCTATATCGCCGCTCACCATTCTGCGCTCAACCTCCTGCTTGAATGCATCAAGAAGCCAATTGGAATCGGGAAGAGCATCCTCCTTATCTTTTAAACCTCTCTCCAGGCCTCTTTTAGCCTCTTTAAGGCTATTTACAGTCTCTTTCAGGCTGCCCATTGTTCTGTATAATTTGCGCTGCAGGAGACGTATTGCAATAAAAAGGATAATTGTGATGAAGATGCAGATTATAAGCAGTGTGATCTTGTCGCTTCTCTGCTTGTCCAGCTTCCTTGCAAGTTCCTCATTCTTATATTTGGCATGCAGTTCGTTGAGGGATTTCACAAGGTTGTTGTTGTAGATGGAGTCCTTAAGGTTGCTGTATGCCAGCAGATGTGAGGAGGCCATCTTGGGGTCATCCCTCATCAGCGCTCTGCTTAGTCCAAGATGGGAGCGGCATTTGTTGTAGAGGTCCCCCTTTTGTGTGAAGATCTGGAGCGCAGAGTCGAAATAACCTGCAGCAAGGCTATCCTGTTCGTAGTGCAGCGCAATATCTCCAAGTTGGTTGAGGGTTATCCCTTCTGACTGCTTGTTGCCGCAGTTGCGCAGCATCGGGAGGGCCTTAAGCAGATTATTGCGTGCGCTCTCATACTCCTGCTTTGCAATTTGTGCTGCAGCCAATTGGGAGAGGCGTATGGCAGCCTTGTCGGGAAGGCCCATCTGCATATTTATATTGTATGCCTCCTCTGCGCATTTAATGCTCTCCTCAAGATTGCCGCATTTTTGGTAAATTTCAGAGGCCATTCCAAGCCGGACTGCCAATTTGAGCGAATCCTTATCCTCCCTGCAGATGCGTATGGCCTCCACAATATATTTTTTCCCCTCCTCTGCGCTTCCCGATGCAAGAGAGATCCCTGCAAGAGTGTTGAGCGAGTAGGCCATCCTCTCCCTATCCTTCATCTCCCTGGCAATCTTAAGGGTCCTCTCTGCATATTTGAGAGCCTGCGGGTAGTCGGTTTTGCGGAAATGGAGAATGGAGATGATACTGCAGATATCGGCCTCTATCTCAGGAGTACCCGCTGTTTTGCACAATTCAAACGCCTGCTGGGCGTACTGGAGAGAGTTGGAATAGTCCTGAAGACAGAAATACCACTCGCTCGCCCAATACCAGGTGAGGAGTCTTATACTCTCTGCGCTGCAATCCGGCTTAAGTTCAACCTTGCCGTCCGAGAGCCCCTCCCTCTCTACAAGGGAGAGGAAGCGCTCTGCAGTGGCGCGTGCCTCCGTGCCGCTCTGCTGCTTGAAGCGTGTCAGCAGCGAGTCTGCGTTTTGGGAGAGTGCTTCTGCGGTAACAATAAGGGTTACTGCAAGCAGGATTGTGCGCAAAGAGATTCTCATAAATGGCGGAAGATTGCTATTTCTGCTCCTCTGCCTTGAAACCTGTCTTGTCTACAGCTGCCTTAAGTGCCTCCGGAGTGGTCTTTGAAGGGTCATACTTAAACCATACGGTTCTTGCTTTAAGGTCTGATTTGTAGTCCTTTACG
>SFUD01000211.1 GCA_004561775.1 bacterium
TGAGGAGTTGAACTGCGGATTCATTCTCAAATCCTCCAAAAAATTGTCATAACTCTTCCATCCTACGTACCTTGCAAGGATATCAAGGGTACTCTTCCTTGGAATGGGCCTGAGAGAGACATAGCCGTAGAGTCTCTTTAAGGTGGATGAGGAGAGAAGTTCTCCAATCTTCTTCTCTATGATTACAGAGAGAGATTCAAAATCTGTTGTGGTAGAGATATCTCTGCCGTACTCCTTCTTTACAAGTTCCAGCAGCCAGTTGAGTTCAGGTATTATATTTGTTGACATTTATTCAAGGTATTTTATTGCAATGTTGTTTGAGGCAATTATCTCTGCAATCTTCTGCCCCTTCCTAAGATATACTGTTTTGAGAGAGGGGGAGTCGCTAAGGTCAAGTTTTTTGAGTTTAAGATTATTGGAGAGGTTGAGGGTCTCAAAGCTGTTGAGACCGCAGGTCAACTCCTCCAGATTTACAAGAGTGCTCAAATCCAAACTCATTATGTTGTTTGCAAAACAATCCAACCTCTTCAGATTCTGCAGCCCTTTGAAGTTTGGATGTGAAAGTTTGTTGAAGCGTATATTCAGCTCCTCAAGTGATGCCGGGAAGGAGGCGGAGGTGATTTGGTTGTAACAGCAGACCAGACTTGTGAGTTTTGTGTTGTTGTTAAGTGCAAGCGAGGTCAATTTCCCATTCCAGACGCTTCCGCTGCAGTTGTGTCTCTGAAGGTTGGCAAAGTATTGGATGCCATCCAGTGTGGCAATCGGGTCTGTGGTCAATTCCATTGATGAGACAGCAAGTACCTCTTTGCTCTCAAGTTTGTTATTGTTGTCCAGGTCGAAATTGGAGAGAAGCCAACTCTCAAAATAAGGGTCGCTTATGGTTATACCCTCACCATCGGGAGGCATAACGGGAGGGTTCTCGTCATCGGAGGAGTCATCTTCGCCGGATGAGGGAAGGGCAGCGCGGAACCACTGCAGTTTTGTCCTTATCTCATTTATGCCATTGTCTGCCTTGGCGTAGAAGCAATACTCCTTGCCGCCAGAAAGGTTGTTGAGGCGGAGGGAGTACGCATTCTCCTTTAGAGTGGCGGAATAGTAGTGAAGGGAGGCTTCTGTGAGTCCAACCATAAACCCTACTGCCTGAATGCCCACAGATGAGCTTATCTTTGCAGAGAGGTCTGCATAGCTCTGGTTCAGTTCCACACCTGTATTGTAGGAGACCTCCAGGAATTGAGGAACCTGCACCTCCTGCGGTTTAATCTCCCCCTTCATGCAGGAGGCAAGTGCAAGCAGTGCGATACAGCAGACTATGAATCCCTCTCTCTTCATTAATTGCAAATATACTCAATTTATCAGTTCCAATCCTCAATACCTCCTCCAATGGTTATAAGAATCTTGTTTGGATCCGAGTTGAGGGTTATGTTTAAAGTATGCCTTACTCCCTCCTCAAAGATGAATCTGGAACTTACAAGATAGGAGACATTATTCACAAGTATCTCAACAAGGGGTATCTGGTTGAGAATCTTCTGCGGAACTATTATTGCGGAATACTCTCCCACGCCCCTCTGGTGTGCGGTTATTGTTATCTCTTTGCCTTGAGGGTTCTTTTCAATTCCTCCGCTCTCCATATCCATAATGGCAGAGGAGACTGTGCCCATAACCCTTACAACGGCATCTGCAGGGATATCTCCCTCAAAATCATCACCGCGGATAAGTTTTATATCCAGCCTTGAGAGTTTGTGCCTGAAGTTTAGCGCAACCGCACCGGCGCTGCGCTCCGCCCCCTTTGCCTTGGCCCACATGAGGTCGCTAAGGGTAAAGCCACTCTCACGCTGGTCCTCCTCTATGGTAAAGAGGTAGTTGTCCACGGAGTTTGGATTGCTGTTGTATGGATAGTAGGCTATCACATCCAATTTGGAGGCATTGTTCCACCAGATGACAGGGGAGATGCTCCAATTTGTGCCGTTGTAGAGTGCCATTGAGTTGTTTGCCCAGTTGCCGGAGAGTTGAAGAGGAAGGGGTGCATCCTCCTTATACTCCACTGCGTAGATTCCAAACCGGTCACCACTCTCAAATTCCGTCTCTGTGGCTTTGCTCATATGGGGGAGAGCTGGAGCCAGCAGCAGTTGCCCATTGTCACTGTTACCCTCCTCTTTTGAGCAACTTGTTGTAGCAAGAAGAGCGGCTGCAAGGTATATTACAGTATATTTTATTTTCATAACCATATTCATAATCGCTTTCTGTTGAATTATTTGATTTGCTGTCTCTCTCCCATAAATATAGGATGGTGGCTGTATTCTCCGGCATTCCGGCTTAAAGGAATCTCATTCCTTCCCTTTGTAGGAGCAGGCGAGGCGGAGGAGTTCTCTATAATGTCATTGGCAATGAAC
>SFUD01000212.1 GCA_004561775.1 bacterium
ACAAAATCGAGGTTTTTGTGCGCTGATTATCATGAAATGGCCATCGGGAAGAGGCAAATGGCCATCGGGTAATGTCAATTTGTGGATGGGTTGTGGCATCGGGTAGTGGTGGCAGAAGTTTGGCATCGGGTAGTTGGCATCATAGAGTAGTGACAGCAAGTTTGGCATCGGGAAGGATGCATCGTGTAGTGGTGGCAGCAAGTTTGACATCAGGAAGGGTACATCGGGAAGGTGGCATCGCGTAGTAGTGGCAGCAAGTTTGGCATCGGGATGGTGGCATCGGGGAGTGTGCATCGGGAAGAAGATGGGCTGGGGGCTTGGCTTGTTTTTTGTGGTTTTTATTTTTAAATGTGTTATCTTTATTGTGCTTTATTTTAATTTGTTGCTGATATGTTCAAGAAACTTGTTACTTGTAATAATGCTATTGAGGCGGAGTTTCTTAAGGGGGCTCTGGAGGATATGGATATTCCTTGTATTATTCAGGGGGAGGTTACTTCTTTGATGTATGGGGGTATTGGCGCGCTGCCGGTTGTGTTGCTGGTGGATGATAAGGATATGCAAAGGGCTAAGTCGTTTCTGAGTGAGAGGGATAGTGCTCAGGAGGAGGCCGGTGCGTTGCAGGAAGATGCTGGTGATTAGGTGGTTGCAGTGCTGGCGAATGAACTTGGCGGGGGAATGACGCTGGTGAACGTGCTTGTGGCGTAGGCCATCATTAATTGGGTATAAAAGAATTGGAACTGTTTACTATTAAGATCGGTTATAGTCTTTTAGTAATCAGTTCCAATTATTCTTTTGGGGCACGTTGCGTTGGCGTGCCGGAATTCAGTTGCGAGTTGCTGCCGCCGAACCTGCCGCTGGGGACTTGCCGCCGAGAGCCTGCTGTGCCGCTAACCTGCGAAGCCGCCGTGCTACCGCCGAGGACCTACCGCCGCTCACCTGCCGTGCCGCCGCTCACCTGCCGCCGAGAACCTGCTGCCGAGAACCTGCTGTGCCGCTCACCTGCGGAGCCGCTCACCTGCGGAGCCGCCGTGTTGTGCCGGCGGCGGGGGTTATTTTGCGAAGCTTACGGAGCGGGTTTCGCGGATTACGGTTATCTTTACCTGGCCCGGGTAAACCATCTCGTCCTGAATCTTCTTTGCTATATCTGTAGAGAGCTGCTCGGCCTCTTTGTCTGAGACTTGCTCGCTTCCAACAATAACTCTAAGCTCTCGGCCGGCCTGGATAGCGTAAGTTTTGGTTACACCAGGGTAGGAGAGTGCAATGTTCTCCATATCCTTGAGCCTCTTTATGTAAGACTCAATAACCTCTCTTCTTGCTCCAGGGCGTGCTCCCGATATGGCATCACCAACAAGCACAAGCGGTGCAATGAGAGACTCCATCTCCACCTCTTCGTGGTGAGAGCCAATGGCATTGCAGATATCCGGCTTCTCCTTGAACTTCTCTGCCAGCTTCATACCCAAGATAGCGTGAGGCAGCTCAGGGTCGTCATTAGAGACCTTCCCGATATCGTGGAGGAGTCCTGCTCTCTTGGCAGCCTTAGGGTTAAGCCCAAGTTCTGCTGCCATTGTGGCACAAATGTTGGCAACCTCGCGCGAGTGCTGCAACAGATTCTGACCATAAGAAGAACGATATTTCATTCGGCCAATCAGCTTTACAAGCTCTATATTCATACCGTGAATGCCAAGATCTATGCAGGTTCTCTTACCGGTCTCCAGAATCTCCTCCTCCAGCTGCTTCTGAACCTTAGCCACAACCTCCTCTATTCTTGCAGGGTGAATTCTGCCATCTGAAACAAGCTGGTGCAGAGCAAGTCTGGCAACCTCCCTTCTAACAGGGTCGAAGGCAGAGAGAAGAATGGCATCCGGAGTATCGTCCACCACAATCTCCACACCGGTAGCCGCCTCAAGAGCGCGGATATTTCTACCCTCGCGGCCAATGATACGGCCCTTAATCTCATCGCTCTCAATATTGAATACAGTAACGGCATTCTCAATTGCAGTCTCCGGCGCAGTACGCTGGATAGTGTTAATGATGATTCTCTTGGCCTCTTTGGCGGCATTCATTCTGGCATCGTCCATCACATCATTTATGTAGGACATAGCCTCTGTCTTGGCCTCGTCCTTCATCTGCTGAACAAGCATTGCCTTGGCCTCCTCTGCGCTCATTCCGGAGATATTCTCTATAGTCTCTACAACACTCTTCTTAAGTTTGTCGTACTCCTCGCTCTTTCTGTTAACAATCTGAACCTGATTGTTAAGGTTCTCTCTAATCTTCTCTATCTCCTGCTGCTGCACCTCTTGGGCAGAGCTGGAGGTGAGTATGCCGCCCGCTCCCACATTATATAAATAATAAAGATAATATTAAAGCAATTCTATTCAGCGAAGA
>SFUD01000213.1 GCA_004561775.1 bacterium
TACGGTGTTGGCAGCAAGGAGAACTTCAAACTTATCTTCGACCTTGCCAAAACCCTTGGCGCAGAGGTTGGCGCTTCCCGTGCGGCAGTTGACGCCGGTTTTACAGACCACGAGAGGCAGGTTGGTCAGACAGGAGTTACAGTACGTCCAAAACTCTTTATCTCTGTTGGTATCTCAGGACAGATTCAGCATACTGCAGGTATGGATCAGTCTGCAATGATTATCTCTATCAACAATGACCCTAATGCACCTATCCATAAGATTGCGGACTACGCTATCATTGGAGATTTAAATGAAGTTGTACCAAAGATGATTGCATCTTTCAAAAAACACAGCAAGTAAGCAATGGCAAATTTTTATACAGATAACGAGGATCTTAAATTTCAGTTCAAGCATCCTCTCATTAATAAGATTGTAGACCTTAAAGAGCAGGGCTACAGAGATTTTGGCAAGTATGACTATGCTCCTGCAAACTTGGAGGATGCTATTGATTCATACGACAAGGTAATGGAGATTATCGGTGAGATATGCGGTGATATCATTGCTGTTAATGCAGAGTCGGTAGACCACGACGGCCCTGTTTGCAAGGATGGCCGTGTAACTTATGCTGCCGGCACACAGAAGAATCAGGAGGCCCTCATTAAGGCAGGTGTCTATGGCATTGCTCTTCCAAGGGAATTTGGCGGACTCAACTTCAGTATGGTGCCTTACGTTATGGCTGCAGAGCTTGTCTCCAGAGCAGATGCCGGATTTGGCAACATCTGGGGTCTTCAGGATTGCGCAGAGACCATCTACGAGTATGCAAGCAGAGAGATTCAGGAGGAGTTCCTTCCAAGAATCAACAAGGGCGAGACCTGCTCTATGGACCTTACAGAGCCAGATGCCGGTTCAGACCTTCAGTCTGTTATGCTCAAAGCCACCTACAACGAGGAGAAGGGACTTTGGTACCTTAATGGCGTAAAGCGTTTCATTACCAACGGAGATGCTCAGATTAAACTTGTGCTTGCCCGTTCAGAGGAGGGTACCAAGGATGGCCGCGGTCTCTCATACTTTGTTTACGACAAGGCTTGGGGCGGCGTAAATGTAAGAAGAATAGAGAACAAACTTGGAATCAAGGGCTCCCCTACCTGCGAGCTTGTCTTCAACAATGCACCTGCCAAACTTGTAGGTGACAGAAAGCTTGGTCTTATCAAATATGTGATGTCTCTTATGAATGGCGCAAGACTTGGCGTTGGCGCACAGTCTGTAGGTATCTCCGAGGCCGCATACAGAGAGGCTGCCAAATATGCTCAGGAGCGCGTTCAGTTTGGAAAGAAGATTGCAGAGTTCCCTGCAGTTGCGGAGATGCTTGGTCTTATGAAGGCTAAGCTTCAGGCTTCCAGAGCTGTCCTTTACGAGACAACCAGATTTGTAGATATTTACAAATCTTACGAGGCAATCCTTAAAGAGCGCAAACTTACACCGGAGGAGCGCGCAGAGTACAAGAAGTACAGCAAGTATGCAGATATGTTCACTCCTGTTCTCAAGATGATGGCCAGCGAGTATTGCAACCAGAATGCATACGATGCAATTCAGGTACACGGCGGTTCCGGTTATATGAAGGAGTACCCTGTAGAGCGCCTCTACCGCGATGCCCGCATCACTACCATCTATGAGGGAACATCACAGCTCCAGACCGTTGCTGCCATAAGATATGTTACAAACGGTTCTTATCTTGGCCGCATAAAGGAGTACGAGGAGATGGAGATTGCTCCTAAGTTTGAGCCGCTGAAGGCCAAACTTATTGCAATGAGAGAGCAGTACGAGCAGGCTTGCGAATATATGAACGGCAAGGATAATGCCTTTGTAGACTTCAACGCAAGAAAGCTGGTAGAGATGGCTGCGCACATCATAATGTCTTGGCTTCTCATCCTTGAGGCCTCCGTTAACAGCTCAATGGAGAAATCTGCAAAGATTTACACCAACAGGTCTCAGGCTTGGAACATGGATAGATTCACCTTCATCACCAACTCTGTAGCAGAGGACCTGGAGGAGTACAACTAACGCGCCTTCGCTGCCGCGCCTGCGCCTGCAGTGCATCGTTAGCAACGCATCGTTAGCAACGCATTGCTCACAGCGCATCGTTCGCAGCACACCGTTCGCAGCGTTCGCGCAACCAACCTAGAGGGTGGCCCAAATTCAGGCCGCCCTCTTGCATTTCAGCCCCGCGGTTTTGCATTCCCGGCCACGGTTTTGCATGCCAGACCAGCGGTTACGCTTCCCGATGCCACTTTTCCCTCTTCCCGAGCACAAAATCGGGGTTTTTGTGCGCTTTTACCCTTCGAAACCTTCATTTTCGGCCATTCCGAGCACAAAATCGAGGTTTTTGTGCGCTTTT
>SFUD01000214.1 GCA_004561775.1 bacterium
CCCTTAAGGCGGTTTACAAACTGATATACGGCATATAGCAGACTCTTCTCATCGCTCTGCAAGTCTCCCTCCAGCAGCGCTGCCACCCCGCAGAACCAATCGCACAATTGCTCCGTTGTTGCGCATTTTTTCAAGATAGCCTCCAGCAGTTCCTCACCCTGCACCCCTCTTGGAATAAGCGGAGAATCTGCAGGGAGATAGACAATATTGCCCTTTAGAAGAGACTCTGCAAGAGCAGCTGCGGCTTTGGATTGGCTAAAGTAGTTATGCTCAAGCAACGCTATAAGGCTCTTGTGATAAAAGTGCTCTTTTCCATCTCTGAAGAGCATCTCAAGCTGCAGACTTCCCATAAGTTTAAGGAAAGAGAAGAGTTGCGTGGACTGCAGAGGATAGCCCATTGTAACATTCACCTTATCAAACTCATCGGGAATAAGGTTAAGCAGAGGAATAAGCAACTGCGAATCGGGAAGCACAATGGCAGTGGAAAAGGCCAGCTCCTCCCTCTGGCTGCTGCTAAGGCTCTGCTGCTTAAGCGCGGCCTTCTTCTCCTCTATCATCTCCTGCAGAATGGCTCTTGCGGCGTAGCACTCTCCTATTCCCGATGCTACAGAGATTGCCTCAAAGCGCTGTTTCTTAAACTCCGGCTCAGGCACAGAGACATCAGCTTCAATATTGTAGAGAGATGGGAAGCGCGGATTGGCGCCCCCGCAACACTCCCTTATGAAGAGCGATGACTTGTTCATAGGGTCTGTAACCATAGGGCCATAGAAATCCCAATAAAAATCTGCCCTGCCCGCCCTTTTTGCAGCCTCCATAAAGGCCAGCTCGCACCTGTTGGGGGCATTGAAACCTATGAAGACAAGTCTGCCGTAGGATTGGTCCACCAGGGCATCAAAGTTGCCGCTCTGCTCTAATTTGTCATATACACTCCTGTATATAAGGCCATTATAGCCCACTCCTGAGGATAAGAGAGCAGCTCTGAAGGATTTATAGAGTTCTGCCATAATCTCCCACAACTGCCCGAAACTCCTCTTTTTGTCAAAAATCCCCCCAGTGCCGGAAGCGGCAGATATGGCATCGTCATTTGCAGATGCGCTGCCGCCCAGATAGACTCCCCAGAATTGCTCCAGAGACTTGCGTTGGTCGTTGCTCATAAAGCCATAGCCGCTTTGCAGCTCCTTAAGGTCTGCAATGTTTTTGAAGAGAAGATTGGCATCTGCAAGATAGCAGTCTATATCATTAAAATCTTTGATTATAAGCGAACTCCACCCGTAGAAGAGGTCAAAACTCTCCACACTCTGCCCCGCTGCGCTCTTTATCTTGGCATAGCACTCATACAATTTATACTGAGCCAGCAGGGTATCTGCCTGCTCCAGGCCTGAGAGAGTCTCAAAGAGCTCCCCAACGGTTATCATTCTAGGGGAGATTAAAGGCTTTTGGTATATGGCAAAATACTCCTGGGCAAGATAGCGCTGGAAAAACTTGGCGGCTCTCCTGCTTGGGAATATGAAAGAACATTTTGCACTCTCCCGGCTATAGGCCCTTGCCACAGCCTGGAGGAAAGAGTATTTGCTCATAATCAGTAACTGATCTCTTTATTTAAGTTGATTAATCTTCAATTTGTCGCCAACAAGCCACACGGTATCTCCCTGACAGAAGAGCAATGTGGAATTTGGCTTAAGCAGAGCATTGTTGCCGCTTCTCTCAATGCCAACAAGCAGCAGCCCGTACTTATGCATAAAATTGGTAATGTTGCTGTGTTCGCCCAGGATTGGAGACTCCTCCCCTAAAGTAATGTGGTAGAGCTCCATCTCCGCCATTCCCGATATGGAAGATGCCGGACTATTCTGCTCAGAATGGCTGTAGCGCGCCTCTGCCGCCTCCCTGAACTTTGCAACTTGAGTGTCGTTTCCTATAATTGAGACCACATCCTGCGGCAAGAGCACAAAGTCGTTGGATGGGAGATTATAGATATCAAATCCCCTTGCAACAGCAACCACAACCGCGCCGGTATTCTTCTCTCTATGAAGCACCCTAATGCTCCTGCCGGCTACAAAAGAGTTCTGACAGACCTCTATGCGGGCAAGGTGTATCTCGTCTGCAATCTCGTTAGGAATAATGAAGGGGCGCCTTCCTCCGCTCTCGCTATTGAGATTGGTAAGAAATCTGCTCTCTATCATAACATAGTAATTCTTAATGTATTTAGAGAGGAACCAGATTAAGACCCCAAGCGCCATAACAACTATAGCAGCACCATAACCTCCTGTAACATAATATGATATAGTATAAACCACAAAGACCAGAGCAACGCAGTACTTGGATATCATAAGAAAGAGCAGCGGCCCTCTGGCAAACTTCTGGTCT
>SFUD01000003.1 GCA_004561775.1 bacterium
CTCCAGATCCGACTCATTCTCTCTTCTTGCCAAAATGCCTCCAAAGACCTTTGGATGGAGTGTCTTTACTCTGCCTCCCAAAATAGAGGGATAACCTGTAAGCTCCTCCACCTCTTTTGCCGGAATTCCCTTCTCCAACAAAAATTTGTATGTTCCTCCGGTGGAGAGAATCTCCACATTGTTCTTATGCAGCAGATTGGCTATCTCCTCCAATCCCTCCTTGTAATAGACTGATACCAGTGCTCTTTTAATGCTCTTCACGACGTAATGTTTTGAGTTGGTAAATATTAATTTCAAACTACAAAGATAATCTCTTTTTTAATAATTTTGTATTGAAATTCAACGAGAAAAGATGAATAAGCCAATATACGTAATAATAACCGCCGGAGGCTCGGGCAGCAGAATGGGAAGCGCCATTCCAAAGCAGTTTCTGGAGCTGGAGGGGAAGCCTATCCTGCAGCACACCTTAGAGCTCTTTCTCTCAATTCCCCAAATAAACATACTGCTTGTGCTGCCTCAGGCACAGAAGGAGTATTGGAAGCAATACTGCCTGGAGAATAAGATAAACATAAGGCACAGAGTGGTCTGCGGAGGAGTTACCCGCTTTCACTCTGTAAAGAATGCCTTGGAGCATATTCCCGATAATGCCATTGTGGCTGTGCACGACGGGGTGCGTCCGCTTGTACCCAAGGAGATGCTCAGAAGACTCTTCAGATTTGATTTTGACGCCAACGGCTGCAACGGTCTCATACCTGTGACACCCGTAGTGGAATCGCTCAGACAATATACGGAGAATGGAGAGAGCATACCTGTAGACAGAAGCCGATACTGCTCTGTGCAAACACCCCAGATCTTTACCTCTACAGAACTAAAAAGGGCGTATAAGCAGGCTTATGCCCCCTCATTTACGGATGACGCATCTGTAATGCAAAGTGCCGGTTATAAGATTGAGTCTTGTCAAGGGAGCAGATATAATATAAAAATCACAACGCCGGAAGACCTCTCCCTCTGCAAACAGCTTCTACCTCTTCTTGGATGACTCCTTGGATTTCTCTCCCTTTACCCAGACCTGTCTCTCTATAGACTGGTCCAGAGAGATCATTGTCTCTGTCTGAAGAACGCCCGGAATGTTCTGGATGGTATTGATGAGAATCTCCATCAAATGATCGTGGTTTGTGCAGAAGAGTTTGAGAAGCAATGCGTGACGACCTGTAACAAAGTGGCACTCCACCACCTCCGGAATCTTCTTGATTGCATCTATCACCTCTTGATACCTGTTGGCCTGTGCAATTGAGATGGCAACAAAAGCGCAGACATTAAGTCCAATTGACTGAGGTTTAACAAGCAGACGGGAACCTGTAATTATACCAAGATTCTCCATCTTTTTAACTCTCTGATGAATAGCTGCGCCGGAGACTCCACATTCCCTTGCAATCTCCAGGAAGGGCATCCTTGCATTATTTACTAAAAAAGAGAGAATTTTTTGATCTGTTGCGTCTATCTGGTACTTTGGCATTGATGTAACTTTTAAATTATATACAAAAATAGTAAAATATTTTAAAAGTCAAACATTTATTGCTTTTTTGAACCCCTTTTTGTTCTGCTCTTGGTTGGATTAGAATTCTGTATTATCTCCAGACACGCCTTCTCGTCCAGCTGCTCCAAATCTGTACCCTTAGGAATCTTATAATTGTTGCCACCATGCTTGATATATGGGCCGTATTTACCCTCAAGTACCTTAATATCACTTGCTTGATACTCCTTTAGCGGTGCGGCCGCAACCTTCTCCTTCGCCTTCTCAATAACTGCCGCAGCCTCCTCTATTGTTACACTATAAGGACTCAGTTCCTTGCCAAGAGAGAAGAACTTGCCGTCATATCTCAAATAAGGGCCATATTTGCCAATGGAAGCAGTAACCTCCTTCTCCTCAATCAGGCCCACCCTTCTTGGCAATTTGAAGAGTTCCAAAGCCTCCTCAAGCGTTATGGAATCTATCAACTGCCCCTTCATCATACCGGCAAACTGCTTCTGAGGGTCGTCATTTGCACCCTTCTGCACCAAAGCTCCAAACCTGCCCATTCTGGCAATAACCACTTTGCCCGTTGCCGGGTCTGTACCCAGCACCCTCTCCGAGTTATTGCGGCTCTGCTCCTTCAAAGTCTCCTCAACAGTCTTGTGGAAAGAGGAATAGAAGTTGGAAATGAGACTGTTCCAAAGCAATTTACCAGAGGCAATCTTATCAAAACCCTCCTCCACCTTGGCTGTAAAACCATAATCCATTATACTCTGGAAATGATCCTCCAGATAATCATTTACAAGCATACCTATGTTTGTAGGAAAGAGTTTGCTCTTCTCCGCGCCGGAATTCTCCGCAAGAACCTGGCTGGTTATATTCCCGCCGGCAAGAGTAAACCTCTCATACTTGCGCTCCGTACCCGGTCTATCCTCCTTCACAACATATCCCCTCTGCATAATGGTAGTAATCGTAGGGGCATAAGTAGATGGCCTTCCTATGCCAAGCTCCTCCAGCTTCTTAACAAGAGAGGCCTCGCTATACCTTGGAGGACGCTGCGCAAAGTGCTGTGTTGCAGCAATCTCCAGAGCATCCATACCCTCACCCTCCGCAAGTTGCGGCAGCAGCTGGATATCTGCCTCCTCCTGGTCATCGTCCCGACTCTCCATATAGACCTTAAGAAAACCGTCAAAGAGCACATTCTCCCCCTGAGAGACAAATTTCTCCGCCAATCCGGCGGCACCTATCACAATCTCTGTCTTCTCTATGGAGGCATCTGCCATCTGAGAGGCCACGGCGCGCGTCCAGATAAGATTATAGAGCCTCTTCTCCTGAGCCGTACCCTCTATTGTCCTGTTTGCCGCATAGGTTGGCCTTATAGCCTCGTGCGCCTCCTGCGCGCCCTTGGACTTAGTCTTGTACTGACGGGTTTTGGAGTACTCCTTACCGTAATTCTGTATAATGGTCTCCTTTATAGAGGCAAGAGCAAGCTTGGAGAGATTAGTGGAATCGGTACGCATATAGGTAATGAGTCCCTTCTCATACAGTGTCTGCGCAACCCTCATAGTCTGGGAGACAGAGAAGCCCAACTTCCTTGCCGCCTCCTGCTGCAGGGCAGAGGTGGTGAATGGCGGAGCCGGAGTGCGGGAGATGGTATGCTTCTGTATGGTCTCAATCCTGAAATCTGCACCCTTGCAGCGCTCCAGCAAATCTAGAGCCCTCTCCCGGCTCTCCATCTTCTCATTGCAAAGAGCCTTTATTTTCAGCTTCTTGCCATTGCTCTGAGGATGGAAGAGTCCCGATATCTTATAGTAGGGCGTTGCAACAAATGAGGAAATCTCGCGCTCACGCTCCACTATCAGCCTTACAGCCACAGACTGAACGCGGCCTGCAGAGAGTTTTGGCGCAACCTTCTTCCAAAGAATTGGAGAGAGTTCAAAACCCACAAGCCTGTCCAGTACACGACGCGCCTGCTGTGCCATAACAAGATTCAAATCCACCCCTCTTGGATTCTCAATAGCCTCCAGAATTGCAGGCTTCGTAATCTCGTGAAAAACAATTCTGTTTGTCTTAGCATCATCCAGATTAAGAGTCTGCTGAAGATGCCAGGCAATAGCCTCTCCCTCACGGTCCTCATCGGAAGCAAGCCATACGGTCTTTGCCTTGGAGGCAAGTTTTTTCAAATCCGCAACCACCTTCTTCTTATCTGCAGAGACCTCATAGCACGGCTCAAAACCATTATCTATATCTATGCCTAAATTCTTTTTGGACAAATCCCTGATATGTCCAAAACTGGATGCAACAGTAAAACCCTTCCCTAAAAACTTTTCAATTGTCTTTGCCTTTGCAGGCGACTCAACAATTACCAGATTCTCTCCCATAAATAATCTCGTTCACCTTTTATAATAGACTGCAAAGTAAGACATAAAGTGCGGAATAATGCAAATTTAATTAGTATTTTTGTGGTCAAATAGGGACAAGATATGGTAATAAAAAATAAAAAACGCGTTGCTAAATTGCTGTGGATCATTATTTTCTCTCCACTTGCAATAATACTGGCAGGTCTGTTGGCCGTTGGGCTCTTTGCAGATATACCCTCATTTGAAGAGTTGGAGGACCCAAAAAGCAATCTTGCCACACAGATTATTTCAGACAACGGAACGCCAATCAACTCTTTTCATATAGAGAACAGATCATATATTACCTTTGACCAGATACCGCAAGGGGTAAGAGACGCCCTTGTTGCAACAGAAGATGTGCGCTTCTACAAGCATAGCGGCATAGACCTCAAGAGTCTTGCGCGCGTGGCAATCAAATCATTCCTTATGGGAAACCGCAACACCGGCGGAGGCGGCAGCACCCTTACCCAACAGCTTGCCAAGACACTCTTCCCAAGAGATACCGTAAAATCCAGGATACCGGGAGCCAAATTTGCTGTTCTTGCAGGCAACAAACTCAAGGAGTGGATTACCGCCGTAAAGATAGAGAGGAACTATGCAAAGGATGAGATTCTTACAATGTACCTCAACACCGTCTTCTTTGGCAGCAACGCCTACGGCATAGAGACAGCGGCAAACACCTTCTTTGGCAAAAACACCAAAGACCTTAAGATAGAGGAGGGCGCCCTTCTGGTAGGTATGGTCAACCTGCCAACAAGGTACAACCCCGTACGCAACCCGGAGCTCTCTCTCAAACGCAGGAACCACGTTCTCAAACAGATGAACAAGTATGGCTACCTGGAGGATGCAATCTACGACTCCATAGTAAAGCTGCCCATAACCCTCAACTTTACCAGAATGGACCACAATGCCGGCCTTGCGCCCCACTTCAGAGATATGCTCAAGAGGGTAATGAGCGCCTCCAAGCCCTCTCCGGCAAACTACTACAACCGACACGACTACACTGCAGACTCCCTGCTGTGGGAGGAGGACCCGCTTTATGGCTGGCTCAACAAGAACCTTAAGCCGGACGGCACAAAATACAATCTGGACAAAGACGGCCTCAAGATATACACCCCAATAAATGCAAAGATGCAGCAATATGCAGAAGAGGCTGTAGCGGAGCACCTTGGCAATACACTTCAGCCTGCCTTCAACAGAGAGCTGAAATGGAAACCAAAGAGACCATTCTCCTCAGAAACAACACAGGAGGTGATAGACCATATAATGAAACAGGCCAGAAGATGGAGCGACCGGTACAGAATGATGAAGCGGGAGGGCATCTCGGAGCAGGAGATTCTCAAGAGTTTCAAAGTACCTGCCAAGATGAGGGTCTTTGCCTGGAACAAGCAGGGCTACATAGATACCACTATGACTCCCGATGACTCCATTAAATACTACAAATCTTTCCTTCGCGCAGGTCTTATGGCTCTTGAACCGGGCACAGGCAACATAAAGGCCTATGTTGGAGGAGGAAACTACCGTTACTTCAAATATGACCAGGTGCGCCAAGGAAAGAGACAGGTTGGCTCCACATTCAAACCCTTCCTCTATGCTCTTGCAATGCAGGAGGGCTTTACCCCTTGCGACAAAGTTGTAAATGTTCCGCAATCCTTTGTAGTTGGAGAGGATATCTGGACACCAAAGAGCACCGACAAACCGGAGTGGATTGGCAAGACAGTAACCCTCAAATGGGGACTTACCAAGAGCAGCAACAACATCTCCGCATACCTTATGAAGCAGCTTGGTCCAACGGCGCTTGTAAATATGGCGCACTCTATGGGCCTCTCCTGCTGGCTGGACCCTGTTCCCTCTCTCTGCGTGGGTTCTGCAGATGTGCCTGTATATGAGATGGTCTCTGCCTTCAATACCTTCCCCGGAAGAGGCATCTATGCCACACCGCTTGCCGTGCTGAGAATAGAGGATAAGAATGGCAACGTTCTCTCCACCTTCACCTCCAAGAAGAGAGAGGCCATAAGCGAGCGCACAGCATATCTTATGGTAAACCTTATGGAGGGTGTGGTAAATGGGGGAACAGCCTACCGCCTCAGAAGCCTCTACATTCCGGAGGGGGCTATAGCCGGCAAGACAGGCACCACCAATGACCAGTCCGACGGATGGTTCATAGGCTATACTCCAAAACTTACTGCCGGCGTTTGGGTAGGAGCGGAGGACCGTCAGGTTCACTTCGCCAGCCTTGCCCTTGGAGGAGGTTCCAATATGGCCCTGCCAATCTGGGGACTCTTTATGCAGAAGGTCTTTAAAGACGGCACATTGGGAGTGACAAAATTTGACACCTTTACAACTCCTGCAGATTTCAACATAGACCTTAACTGTACGGGAGGAGACGAGGATATAAACTACACCGGCTCCAGCGAAGAGAGGGAGGCGGAAGAATTTTTTGACTGATAGCGTATGGCAAAGAAGAGCGTAGCAGTAATATATGGAGGAAACTCCTCCGAGCATCAGGTCTCCATACAGAGCGGCAAGAATGTGGCCGCCAATCTGGATAGGGAGAGATATGATGTTTACGAGATTCTGATAAAAGGGAAGAGCTGGTCCCTTATAGCCCGCAACGGAGAGGAGATGGAGCCCGCAGAGATAGACAAGACCGACTTCTCTGCTGCCGGAGTCCACTTTGACGTTGCTTTCATAATGATTCACGGCACTCCCGGAGAGAACGGCCTGCTGCAGGGCTATTTTGAGATGCTGGAGATTCCCTTTACCACCTGCAACGCCTTTGTCTCCAATATTGCCTTTGACAAATACTCCTGCAAACGTTTTCTGGACTTTGCCGGCGTAAAGTTTGCCAAAGATTGCTACATACGCAAAGGAAGGCCATACTCTCCGCGCAGCATTGTTGCCCAACTTGGGCTCCCGCTCTTTATAAAGCCAACCAACGGAGGCAGCAGCTTTGGCGTTACCAAGGTTAAGAGTATGGAGGAGATAGAGCCTGCCGTAGAGAGGGCTTTTCTAGAGAATGACGCAGTAATGGCAGAGGAGGCAATAGTTGGAAGAGAGGTTACAAACGGAATTTTCACAGACCGTGGCAAGATTGTAAATCTTCCTGTAACAGAGATTGTTACAGAGCGAGAATTCTTTGATTTCGAAGCCAAATACCAAGGGCTCAGCAAAGAGATATGTCCCGCACCCCTCCCGCCCCATATAACAGAGCAGATACAGCAGATGACCACCCACATCTACACCTTTATGGGCTGCAGTGGACTGGTGAGGATGGATTATATAATAAAAGGAGAGGAGATCTTCTTCCTGGAGATGAATATGGTTCCGGGAATGACACCTATGAGCCTTATACCGGCACAGGTGCGCGCCGCCGGGATAGAGATAAAAGAGTTCTTCACAGCCCTAGTGGAGTCTGCAAAATAGCAAGAAAAGAGCAAGCATAAAGAGTATGACAATAAGGGAGTTCCACGCATATGCCAAGGAGAGGCTCTCCTGCATCTATACCGGAGAGGAGATCCGCGCCCTTGCAGAGAGGTTGCTTGAACACTGCTGCTCGCTCCCCAAATATGCCCTCTACACAGAGCCCAACAGGGAACTGCCATCCTCCGCCAATGGCAAAATATCTCCTTTGAAGTGGGTGGAAGAGCTTGCCCAAGGCAGGCCTTTGCAATATCTCCTGGGCTATGAGCATTTCTGCGGCCATAAGATTAATGTAAACAGCAACGTGCTCATTCCCAGACCGGAGACAGAAGAACTGGTGCAGCTTATTCTAGAGCGCCACACTACCGGCAAACTTACAATTGCAGATATCTGCACCGGAAGCGGCTGCATAGCCTGGGCGCTTGCCGCCGCTCTGCCTCCCGACGCCGCAATAGAGGGGTACGACATCTCTGCCGGTGCGCTTGAGGTTGCAATAGGCCAGGCCTCCAACTTCCCCGCCGTTAAAAAGGCGCCCCAATTCTACCGCATAGATATACTGCGGGAGGCCCTGCCGGAGCGCCCCTACAACATAATAGTCTCCAACCCGCCCTATGTGCTCCAGAGCGAGAGGGCCCAGATGAGACGGAACGTCTGCTCGGAGGAGCCCGATATTGCCCTCTTTGTTCCCGATGAGGAGCCTCTGCTCTTTTATAGCGCAATTGCGCGCCAGGCGGCATTCAGACTTGCATCGGGAGGCTCACTCTACTTTGAGATAAATGAGCGGTTTGGCCAACAAGTCTGTAGGATGTTGGAGGAAGAGGGATTCTCAAAAATAGAATTGCACAAGGATCTCTTTGGAAAAGAGCGCTTTACCTCTGCTCAGCTGAGATAAAGAGCAGCACCTTTGCCCTATGGCTGAACTCCAGCGAAAAGCTGTTGGAGAGGGCTATGTTAAGCGTGGCGCGCCACCACATATCAAGTTTTGTTCCTGCCACCTGATAGAGCAACCCTTCAGACTTTATCTGCAGCGTGGGGTCAAAGGAGAAGATGGAGACCTCGCACCCCTTCAGGCACTCAATGGCAGAACTCTTGAGAATAGGAATAAAGGTGCCATAATCATTTACCGCCTTAAGTTCCACCTTCCTCTGCAATTGTTCCAACTCTTCTGCATAATCTGCAAGGAGAGAAGCATTTGCTATTGTGTGGTCATCCCTTCTTCCGCTTGCTCCAAGAATAATTATGCTCTGCGGAGAGAGGGTGAGCGCAAAGTGGAAGGCTTTTGTCTGGTCATTTGTCTCCTGCTCAGACACTGTATGAATATAGTCTGCATAGAGCCTCTTGTGATATGCATCCAAACTATCCATATCTCCAACAATATGCACCTTATGAGGCAGCTCCTCCAACCGCTCAGTTCCGTAGTATGCTGTAAGTTTAACTATAGAGGCATCGCAGCAGACAACATCAGTAGCCTCCCTAAGATGCCTTAACGACCTCTCCTGCTTAGGGAAATCGCCATCGCAGAGAATCACTACCCTCGCCATTACTTAAAAATATACTCCTCCGGATTACGGAATCCAAGCAGAAACTCCGATATCTTCATTCTCCGCTTGCCGGCCATCTGAATCTCCAATATCTCCAACTCACCCTCTCCGCACACTACCTTAAGAGAACTCTTTCCATTGGAGATAATGCTTCCCGGAAGGGCTTTTGAGGCGCTCCCCTCGCCTGAGGCCTCAAGAGCCTTTGCTCCAAAAATCTTTACATTTACGGTTTGATTACCCTTTACAAGAGTGGTAAATGTGCCCGGATAGGGCGAGAGCCCTCTAATGAGGCGCTCCAGCTCCAGGGCATTGCTCTCCCAATTTATATGCGAGAGCTCCTTTGTAAGTTTTGGCGCAGGCTTGGGGTTCTCCGCTTTTTGGGGGTGGGGCTTGAGTGTTCCCTCCATAAGGCCCTCTACAGTCTCCAGCACCAACTTGGCGCCCATATGCATAAGCCTGTCGTAGAGCGTTCCTACAGTCTCATCGGGAGCAATGGGAGTCTCTCTCTGCAGGAGTATGCCTCCTGTATCTATCTCCTCATCTATCATAAAGGTAGTTACGCCACTGCTGCTCTCTCCATTAATGATTGCCCAGTTTATTGGCGCTGCACCTCTATATTGCGGCAGCAGAGAGCCGTGCAGGTTAAATGTGCCCAGACGGGGCATAGACCAGACCACCTTGGGCAGCATACGGAATGCCACCACTATGAAGAGGTCTGCCTTTAGAGCCTCCAGGGAGGCAAGGAAATCGGGGTCACGCAGCAATGGCGGTTGCAGCAGGTTAAGTCCTCTCTCTTTGGCAAAGAGCTTTACGGCGCTCTCTCCAAGCCTCTGCCCGCGCCCTGCGGGCTTGTCGGGAACAGTAACAACCCCAACAACATTGTATCCGTTATCAAGCAGGCTCTCCAGAGGTGCCACGGCAAACTCGGGAGTACCCATATAGACTATTCTCAGGCTCTCTTTCTCCATCTTCTCAAGGTGTGAAGCATTTTGGACGGCAATCTCTTGAAGAACTCCTTATAGGCTGTTGCATTAAAGAGGTTGGAGTCTCTTGTAGATTTGACTGTAAGGGTAATGCCTATTGGCAGAAGTACCAGAGAGGAGATGAAGGTGCCCAATATAGGCAGCACCGCTCCGTCGTATGCCAGTTTCTTACCACTTATATCTATTACATAATAAATTACAAAGAAGAACATAGAGATTATCACAGGGGCGCCCAAGCCACCCTTTCTGATAATTGCTCCAAGAGGCGCGCCTATAAAGAAGAATATCAGACAGGCCAGCGAGAGGGTAAACTTTCTGAAGGCCTCCGTTACAGTCTTTCTGTATGGGTAGCCGTACTGGTAGAGCTCCTTCTCATAAAATTTGCTGTTGCTGAGCAGCTCTTCCGAAATATCTGCCGCGCGCCTGTATGCGCTCTGTTCCATAGTGAGGTCTTCCCACCTGAGCAGCGAGTCTGAGGCTATTCTCTTTGGATAGGCCTTGTTAAGGGTGCTGTCCAAGCCGTCGCAATGCATAAAATGCACGGAGTTTACCACGCCTCCTGTCTTTATGCGAAGCATACCTTTGTACTCTGCATAGAGAGAGTCCTTGTCTCTTCTCAATTGGCTCAGGTTCTTTGCCATAACCTGATTGCCGTATTTATTGTCCGACGACTTCTCAAAGGCATAGTTCTCCAGCGGAATAATAATCTTCTGCATATCAAATGTTACCTTCTGCAGGGTAAGGGAGGTGTCGGAATAGCTTACGTTGTTCTTCTCCACATAGTTGGTGCCATTGAAGAGCGTAAAGGTAAGGTTCTTCTTGTTGTCGGACATCTCTATTCTTCCCGAATCTGCTACGGTAACGTTTTCATTGCCATTGTTGGAGCTGTGGTCATATACCATAATGTTGTGCATAAGGTTGCTCTCATCCCTTGAGCCCACCAGCAGGGTATAGCCATCTATTCCGTTATAGAACGACCCGGTTGGAATCTTTATCTCCGATTTGGTGTTGGCAATATCATCCCTTAGGGTGCATATCTTGTTCCACGCCAGCGGGATAAGGTTGTTTGATGCAAAGAAGGCCCCTATGCTTATAAGCACAGCCACAAAGATGAGCGGCATAAGGATTCTCTGGAGGGAGATGCCGGCAGATTTCATTGCAAGCAACTCGTTGTTCTCTCCCAGATTGCCCATTGCCATAATGGAGGAGAAGAGCGTTGCAAGAGGGAGCGCCATTGGGATAAGCGTACAGCAGCCCCATCCCAAAAACTCCGCAATGATGCCCAGACTCAATCCCTTTCCCACCAGCTCGTCTATGTAGAGCCAGAGGAACTGCATCATCAGAATAAATGTGACAAGCAGGAAGGCCACCACAAATGGCCAGAAGAAAGACTTCAATATGAACTTATCCAGTATCTTCATAGTTTGACAGCCACTTCAAGAAGCGCATCAAAGGCTCTCTGCAATCCATCCACATCCTTGCCTCCGGCGGTTGCAAAGAATGGCTGGCCTCCGCCACCGCCAAGAATAAATTTTGCCGGCTCCTTAATCTCCTTGCCTGCATTTTTACCCTTGGCAACAAGGTCGTCCGAATACATAAGGGTAAGGGTTGGTCTCTTCTCAAACTCTGTAGCGGCAACCATTACTGTATTCTTTGTCTCATTCTTGAGCATAAGGGCTATATCTCTCATAACAT
>SFUD01000215.1 GCA_004561775.1 bacterium
CGCGCCCTCTCTCCAAAATGGCCGCTGAGACTATCTGTTATAAGTAGCATCTGGTTGGAGGCGTTGTATCTTCTCCGGTTGGCCCAGTCCTTGCTCCAGTTCTCCTGCTGCATCTTTATAAACCGTTGGTTCTTTGCGGCCTGCTGAGGCGCTTTGGAGGAGATTGCTTCTGCCGGGGCAGTTGCGGCTAAAGTGGCTGTGAGGGCCAAAATTATTGGGATGTATAAGCCTTTCATAGTTTTAAAATGTGCTATATAGGCAAAATTACATTAAATTTGTAAATTATTGACCTTCTATTTTATTGAGATGATACAATTTGATTGCGACTATTGCGAGGGTGCTCACCCTCTTATTATGGAGCTTCTTATGGCTACAAATATGGAGCAGACTGCTCTCTATGGAACAGATATCTATTGCGACAAGGCCAAAGAGGCAATTAAGAGGGCCATTTATTCTGGCGGCTATACCGGTGCGGCGGAGCCTGCGGTGCATTTTCTGGTTGGCGGTACGCAGACCAACACTCTGGCTATCTCTACACTTCTAAAACCTTACCAGGGTGTGCTTGCTCCCGCAACAGGCCATATTGCCCTGCACGAGACAGGCGCCATTGAGGCTTGGGGGCATAAGGTGCTGACATTGCCGGAGGCAAATGGAAAGATTACCGCCGCTCAGGTGGAGGAGGCCTATATTGCGCACTACACAGATGCGAGCGCAGAGCATATGGTGCAGCCGGGAATGGTCTATATCTCCCAGCCTACAGAGACAGGAGCGCTCTACTCCCTTGCGGAGCTTGAGGCAATAAGCGCGGTCTGCCGCAAGAGAGAACTCTTCTTCTATGTGGATGGAGCGCGCCTGGGCTATGGTCTTGCCTCTCCCGATGCAGATTTTACCCTTGCAGACCTTGCACGCCTTACAGATATCTTCTACATAGGCGGTACAAAGGTGGGTGCGCTCTTTGGAGAGGCGCTGGTTATAATGAACCCTGCAATAAAGAGGGATTTCAGATACAATATAAAACAGCACGGAGCAATGCTTGCAAAGGGCAGACTGCTTGGCTTGCAATTCCTCAGGCTCTTTACAGACAACCTCTACCTTGAAATCTCCAAAGGGGCGGTGGAGAAGGCTATGCAGATAAAGGCGGTTTTGGAGGAGTGCGGAGTGGAGTTCTTTTTCAAGGGCTCTACAAATCAGCTCTTCCCGATATTCAGCACAGAGATACTTAACCGTATAGAGGAGCGCTTCAAATTGGACTACTGGCGCCCGGGAGAGAAGGAGGGAACCCATTGCGTAAGAATTTGTACCAGTTGGGCAACCCGTCAGGAGAATGTGGATGCGCTTATAAGTTATTTGAGGGAGGTTTTAAAATAGACTATTATGAGGAGATTCTTTTTTGCAGTTGTTTTTGTTCTGGTAACCCTTACGGCAATGGCCGGCAATCCTGTAGCGCAGGGAGACAGCATACAAAACCTTTCGAACAAATTTTTGGAGAGGTTCAACAGGTTTATAAAGGTTAGGGACACCCTCTTTGCAAAGTCTGTCCTATCTGACTGGAGTGAGGAGATTCCTAACGACCCGGAGCTCTATGTGGCCTGGTTTTCATACTATTATAATGCCTCTATGAAGGAGGATGCAATTATCTCCAAGAGGCCTTCCCAGAATCCGAACGACAGCAATACGGAGATGAAGGATTCTACCGGCGCTGTTGTGGGCTATCTTGTTACAAAGAGATTCTTTACCCCTTCCGGTGCCGCAAATGCAATAGATGCAATCTCCAAGGGTGTGGAGCTCTATCCGTCAAGGTTGGATATGCGTATTCTCAAGATTATAATGCTGGGCAATGTGGCGGACTGGAGCAGGTATGCAGATGAGATTATTGCCTTGTATAAACTTAATCGGGAGAAGAGATATGAGTGGACTCTCTCCGGAGGCGCGCCGTATAGTGGTGCGGAGGAGTATCTCTCCCAGGTTATTGAGGAGTGGGAGAATACCCTCTTTAGGATGGATGTTAATGGCGCAAATATGAGAAGAGTGGCGGAGGCCATTCTGGAGAGCGAGCCAAAGAGCGTCTCTGCTCTTAATTTTATGGCAATCTCTTACCTTAAGGAGAAGGAGTACTCCAAGGCGCTACAATGGTTAAAAAAGGCAGACAAGATATCTCCTAACAATGCTATGGTGCTGCAGAATATGGCGCTTACCTATAAATTGCTTGGAGATCGCAAAAACTATGCGGCCTATGATGCCAAGGCAAAGGCCGCCCTCGCCGCCGCTGCCGGCGACCCCGAGAAGGAGGCCAAGATACGCGCCGCACTCGAGAAGGCCGCCGCTCTGAAGGCCGC
>SFUD01000216.1 GCA_004561775.1 bacterium
ACTGCATAACCTCATAGTAGTCATCATTACCGTTGCGTGTCACTCCCCCATTTGTGGCAGTGTTGAAGCGGTTGTTAACAACTCTGTTGACTGTGCCCACTCCGGATTCCGCAGAGACAGGAACTGCAGTATAGACATTGAAGTAATCTTTGTAGAATTTGAATGGCTCTATGCTGAACAGATGCTGCCACGCCTCCTTCATTGCCTGCATAAGTTTGCCATTGCTGATATCCTGCGCGTTGAAGCCATCTCCAAGAATCACCACATTAACACCGGCTCCCTTTGTGGCACTCTGCAATGTAATTATCTCATCCTCTTCATATTCATAATCATATTGGGTGAGACTCAATCTTGTTCTGTAATCCTTCCCATCAAGTTTGAAGACAACCTCTCCGCTACGGGCAGAACCATCTGCAGGCTTCCGGGCAAAGGTGAGCTTTATTTCGCTCTTTCCCTCTCCTGAACTCTTGTCAAGCGTTACCCACTCAGGTTTGCTCTCAACGGACCAGGCCTCATCTGCCGTAAGTACAAGGTTGCGGGTTACAGATGTGTTGATGGCGGTGGCAACCATAGGCCTTATCACAAGATTGCGGTATGCTGCAATGCGTTTGAATTCTCTCCATCCGGTGGCAGCCTGATATTGAGCCTCATACCCCTCCGGTACCTCCAGAGTGAAGTTGTCTTTAGGGACTCCGTTGAAGGAGCCATCCTGCACGTATGCCGGGATGGTGCCTTTGCAGACAATTCTGCCTATACCATAGCAGTTTTGAAATGCACCTCCATCCTCATTCCAAGATGGCTCATACTTTATGCTCTCCAGACTTTCAGGGAAGATTACTCCCTCAAGTGACCAGCAGTGCGCAAAGGCTCCTGCTCCAATGCTTAGTGCACCCTCTGGAATATCCAGTGTGCCCATAAGTCTCCAGTTGTATGCAAAGGCTCTTGCTCCTATCTGCTTTACACTCTTGGGCAAGAGCAGTGCGCCGGAAAAATCGCATCCATTAAAGGCTTCATCGCTAACAACCTCTAAATTCTTAGGGAGATGCAATTCTCCCTTCAGGGGTGTGTGGGAGAAGGCTTCAGAACCAATTATGCCTATGCCGTCATGAAGGGTCAATGTTCCGTTGAATCCGGAGCTGCTAAAACAACAAGGACCAATTTCCGTTACACCTTGCGGAATCACAATGGATCCTATCATATTTGGTAAATCTCTAAATGCTCCCTCTCCCAATGTCGTTACCCCATCCGGTATTCTCAACTCTCCATACAATCCCTTGCAGGAATTAAAGCAGCCTGCCCCAATAAATTCCAGACCGTCAGGCAGTTGAAGTTCTCCAACAAAACCGCACTCGCTGAAGACGCCATCCCAATGGTATGTATAGCAAGGGTATCGGCCCAAAATCTTTAATGTGCTGGGAAGTGAGAGTTTGCCATTAAGATTTACACAATGTCTGAATGCTGCATACTCAATCTCTACCACTCCCTCCGGTATTATCAGTGAACCAGTGAGTCCTATGCAATCTGCAAAGGCATTATCCTTTATTCTTACAAGTTTGTCCGGGAGTATGAGAGTGGTGAGTTTGGATTTGTTAACCAGTGCATTGGAAGGGATTTCGCTATCATTATTTACGGAGTCGTATGATTTGTTTTCTCCAAAGTCTCCTCCATCTCCCTTAACAATCTCAACCTCTTTAAGGTTAAGCGCCGCAAGCTCTGTCATAAGATATTTCATAAGGCCAAAGTCCCTTGCGGTAATCTTGCCTGTTACCTTAAGATTGCGCACCTTGCTCACCTGCCTGCCGCTGGAAGCTATGACTGCATCTATGGTCCCGGGAGTGGTCACGTTCACGATTACATATTCCCTTGCCAGTCCTTCGTGGGAGTTGCGGTCATTTTCCCAGTCCGAAATGCTTTCATCTGCAAGTTCGAATTCATAGTCCCCGCCCGTACGCTTGTTCACAGTAAGAGTAAAGTTGTGCTGCTTTCCCCCGACATAGACCATATCTGACTGTCGCACAAGGTCATAGGAATATCCACCTACTGTCACGGTGATGAGGATCCGCCCTGCTCCGACTGTCTGAGGCACCACTACTGCCCGGAAGACAGAGCCTTCATCTTGGGGAATGATGCCCTTGTATTCCGGTTCTCCGGTGACAGTTACGCTTCCGGTGGAGAAATCAATGGAAGCCTTTCGAGAGGTATTGCGTATGAGCACGTCCTTGCCGGCTGCATCCCACTCCCCTTCGGCAAAACCGCTGCCCTGCTCAAGTGAGACCTTCACTCCTGCCATTCTGTGTCCGAAGT
>SFUD01000217.1 GCA_004561775.1 bacterium
TTTCTCAATTACAAAAGCAACTTGCAAATGATAGTGCTTTCAAATTATCGTGCAAGTTAAATAAAAAAATTTAATTATGCACAATTAAATTGAAATTTCCCCCCTCAGATTCTTGTTAAGCTCCCTCTTAACATCATCGTTATTTGCATATTTGCCCATCAGATAAAAGAGTTTTGCCAAAGCCGCCTCAAGCGTTGAGTCATACCCGCTAACCACTCCCATCTTCTTCAGTTCTATGCCTGTGGCATAGGCCTCCATATCCACGCAACCCGCTATACACTGCGTTATATTCATCATTATCAACCCCCTCCTGTCCGCCTCGCTGATAATATCCAAAAACCACTTTTGGGTAGGAGCATTGCCGGAACCGAAGGTCTCCAGAATCACAGCCCTGAGCCCCTTCGTACCAACGAGAGCCCGCACCATATTCTCCCTCATACCAGGAAATATCTTGAGAATTGCAACATCGGTATCCAACGTTTCGCTTATCTTCAAAGGGGTGCCGTACTGCTTGGGATATCTGATCTCATCAATATTATATTTTATATGGATTCCCGTATCTGCCAAGGCAGGAGCATTCTCCGAACGGAATGCCCAGAAATTCTCCGCACTATACTTTATGGTTCTGTTTCCTCTGTACAGGTGCGAGTCAAAGAAGACGGTAACCTCCGGAACAATAGGCCTCCCCTGCTCATCTGCCGCCGAGGCAATCTCTACCGCAGAGATAAGATTCTCCTTTCCGTCTGTACGCAACATTCCTATAGGGAGCTGACTGCCTGTAAAGACCACCGGCTTCTCCAGATTCTCAAGCATAAAACTCAGTGCCGATGCCGTAAAGGACATTGTATCAGTGCCGTGCAGCACCACAAAGCCGTCATAATTTGCATACTCCTTTTTGATTAGCCTGGCCAAGTCTATCCAAAACTCCGGCTGGGCATCAGAAGAATCTATCAGCGGAGAGAAGGAGTAGGTGTCCACCCTGCATACAAACTTTCTTATCTCCGGCACCTCCGAGAGAATCTGGCCAAAATTGAAGGGCTTGAGCGTAAAGTCCACCGGGTCCTGCTTCATTCCGATTGTTCCGCCCGTGTAGATAATAAGAATAGACCTCTCCATATATAATTTTGTAAGCAAAATTAGCAAAAATTGTCAAATTCTAAAGAGCAACTCTGCATTTCTGCTTGTAATTTCCGCTATTCTCTCCAGCTCCATCCCCTTCACCTCTGCAACCTTCTGTGCCACAAAGGTTATGTAAGCGCTCTCGTTACGCTTTCCTCGCATAGGCACAGGAGTGAGCCAGGGAGAATCTGTCTCCAACAGAATCCTCTCTGGAGCAATCTCCTCAATCCTCTTGCCCACACCGGAATTCTTGTATGTGACAACACCGCCAATGCCCACATAAAAATCGGAATACCTGCAGAGCCTTGCATAGGTCTCCGGGCTTCCAGACCAGGCGTGAAAGACCCCTCTCAAAGGGACTCCACCATAGGGTGCCGAGAGTTCTGCCCTAACTCTCTCCAGCACATCAAAGAGCTCCTCCGTAGCCTCTCTAGTGTGAACTATAACTGGCAAGTCTCTCTCTATCGCAATTAGCAACTGCCTGAAAAAGACCTCCTTCTGCTCCTCCAGATACTCCTTGCTCCAATAACAGTCCAACCCTATCTCCCCTATTGCCACAAAAGGCTCCCCGTCACAACTCTCCACTCCCGAGCCGTTTCTGCAGGCAAGTCTCTCCTCCACAAAGGCCATCTCCTCCCTCCAATCGCCCTTTACAGAGGTTGGATGCAAGCCAATAGCCTCAAATGCCATACCTTTATGAGCCACTGCAAAGGCAGACTGCCTTGCATAGGTAGTCCTCTCTATTGCCGGCAGAATGCACTTCTGCACTCCTGCCTCCTCCATCCGCCCAAGCACCTCTTCCACATCATTGTCAAAGGCCTCGTCGTAGAGATGAGTGTGCGTATCTATAAATCTCATATCAGATGCTCTTCAATCGGGAGCCAAAGATATAAAAAAGTCAGCTAAGTTTGTATCCCGATGGCGTAGAGAGAATCTTTCCTGCAAGTTCCAAGTCCAGCAGAACCAGAGAAAGCGAAGAGTAGTCCATACCCATAAGCGGAATAAGGCTCTCCACCGTAACGCAGGCGTTCCTGCCAAGAAGGGAGAGCAACCGCTTTCTCTCCTCCGCACTGCTCATAAAGAGCCCCTGCTGCCTTTGGAAGAGCTTCAGGTTGCTCTTCCAGCCCATTACCTCCGGGATAGCGGCAGGATCTGCG
>SFUD01000218.1 GCA_004561775.1 bacterium
ACAATGTTTGTGCGGTAGTTGCCCTGGAGCGGGATGTTGGTGTAGGTGTACTCAGGTGTTCCCGATGCTGCACCTGTTGCGTTCAGTGTGAGAGTGATGTCAGAGAGCGTCTTTGCATCCTTGCCAACAAGCACATAATTCATTGCAACGTATTTATATGATGTGTTTGCAGCGGTGAGAGTCTCTGAAGGTAATGTAGCAGTTGCGAAAGTTGCATCAACCTCTCCGGAAGTTGTGCCGTTGAGGAGGTTGATGGCATTGGCAGCCTTTGTGCATTTGACAGCAGCACCATTTACGGTAACTCCTGCGGCAACTGCAGCATCATAATCGGCAGTTGTAACACCAAAGTTTACCTGAGCAAACGGACGCTTGAGGGTTACGCTCTGTGAGTATGCACCTGTGATGGTGACATTCGGAATAACTGCGTAGAAAGCATCTCTCTTCTCATCGTTGCAGGCAGCATTATAATTTACACTTATTGTTTGGTTTACAGCGTCGTATGTATAAGGTGATGTATATCCATCTGCTTGATAATCTGCCCAGAATACAAAGGTATATTTCTGTCCTGTAACCAGTCTTGCAGAGTATGTAGCGCTACCGCCTGTCATAGTTACCTCTTTGGTAGGAGAACCTGTGGTAGGAGCAATGTAAGAGAGATTTCCGCTTGCATCCACCTTGTAAACGTGCACATGCACGGTATTAACAGTGTTACCATCGGCAAAGGCTTTGGTACCCATAAGAGGAGAGGTTAGATTTATGGATACAACAGAGCTCTGGTCATCCATATTTCCACCTGCGTTCTCCTTCTGACAAGAGGCAAATGTAAGCGCTGCCAGCGCACAAATTGCCAAAGACTTAAAGAAGTTCTTCATGGTGTTGATAATTAGTTAGTTAATAGTATTTAAAGTTGTTGATTTATTCTATTAATATTTGTTGCGTTGTATGGTTGTCTTATGAACTATTATATCACTATGTTTATCTCTCCGTCAAAATCTGTATCTAACGATATGCCTCCATCTATCTGCAGGGTGAGGAACTTGCCCCTTATGGTGGTTATCTTGCCTCTGACCATAGGCACCTTGACGGGGTTGCTGGTAGAGAGCAGTTCGCCCTTAGGGCTGTAGAGCAGCACCTGCAGGTTGACGCTGGACTCTGTGCCGTTAATGAGTATGTAGTCCATACCTATTCGCGCCTCCTCGCTGTTTACGGGAGATATTGTTGCATTAAACTTATATCCCAGGAAGGCATCTATTGGCTTTTTAAGCATAAGGTTGTAGGTGTTGGGCACAAAGGAGGTGTATTGGAAGACCACCTTGTAATCCTCCGGGTCGAATCCCGGTGTTTGAGTAGGGTCCCAAGGGGCCTTGCTGGTGTTGTTCCAGAGCAGGTCTCTCTCCGAAATCTCAACCGTGTAGCCGTTGTAGAGGTTGTTGGTTGGATTCTTGCCGCCATACTTTTTGTTAAGGTAGTCCTGATACTCCTCCGGTGAGAGTGTCTCCTGCATTATTTTGTTCACAAACTCCCCAAAATCCACCGCCACAAACTGGAACTTTGCCAGCGGCCGCTCCATCTCCAGAGTGTAGAGCGGGTTGGGGGTCTCTTTGCTGCCCCTTATGCAGATTATCTCCCTCTCTCCGATAAATGCATCTTTGTAGTCTGTATCTCCGGTGTATGGTTCTGTTAGGGTTATCTTTTCAAAATTGGAGGTATGGTAGAAGTTGTCGTTCTGCGCGGTTGCGGAGATGTAGTCAAACCAGCACTTGAGCAGGTATCTGCCCTCGGGAATCTCTATGGAGACTTTGAGGTCTGGCTCCTCCAGCTGCGCCTTTGTAAAGAGGTACTCTTTCAGCGGCGTCTCTGCAATGGAGCCGTCGGCAGCCATAGGATAGGCCCTTACTATGTATCTCATTATGCAGGCAGAGGTTGTGGCCTTCTGCTGCTGTGTGTAATCCACCTCCTTGAATGGCAGGAAGGCGGTGTTGAACTTAAACTCCAGGTCTATGCCCACCGGGGTATCCTCTTTTGGGAACTCGTGTACGACGCACCCTTCAAGGGAAAGCAGCAGCGCCGCGAAGAGCAGAGGCAGAAGCAGAGCCCGAGGCCTAAGCAGAGCCCGAGGCCGAAGCGTAGCCCGAAGCTGAAGCAGGTGTTTTATAACTCTTCTCATCTTGCACCTCCTCTCTTTATGTTGAAGGCGTAGAAGAGAGAGATGGTAAAACTCTCCGGCAGGAGGGAGGTCTTTGAGATGCCCTTTTGCCAGTATGCGCCGTTAGG
>SFUD01000219.1 GCA_004561775.1 bacterium
CATCATTTGAGCTGAGGCAGCAGTCTTTCCTTTGGGCGGATGACCTGAGCACCTACGACTCTGTTCTGAACCTTCCTTTCAGCATTCCGCTCTATGGAGACCACGTGAGTCTCTTTGCACTGCTTATGGCAATCTCTATGTTCTTCTATTCCAAGATAACAATGAATCAGATGCCAAGCAATGACGGTATGCCTGGAATGAAGTTTATGCAGCTCTACTTTATGCCGCTCTTCCTGCTTGTTCTCTGTAACAATTTCTCAAGCGGTCTGAGTTACTACTATATGCTTTCTAACTTTATTACTATTATCCAGACTTGGGTTATTAGAAAGTATTTTGTAGATGAAAAGGCGCTCTACGCCAAACTTCAGGCAAAGGCTGCCAGCTCCAAACCTGCCAAGAAATCAAAGTTCCAACAGCGTTTAGACGAACTCTATAAGCAGCAGCAGGAGCAATTGCGCAAGCAGCAGGGCAGAAGATAGCTCGCCTGCAAATAATATATTATGATAAGAGAGGTTTTATCATGATAAGAGATAATTTATCAACAATCAGAAAAGAACTGCCATCCGGGGTTACCTTGGTGGCAGTTTCAAAATTTCATCCCTCCTCTGCAATCAGGGAGGCGTATGAGGCCGGTCAAAGAGATTTTGCTGAGAGCCGTCCGCAGGAGCTTGCAGCCAAAGCTGCGGAGCTTCCTCCCGATATAAGATGGCATTTCATAGGTCATCTTCAGCGCAATAAGCTCAAGATGGTGCTGCCTTACGCATATCTCATCCACTCCGTGGACTCGGTGAAACTCTTGGATGAAATCCAGAAGTTTGCTGCCAAAGATAACCTCCGCGTAAGAATCCTTCTGGAGGTCTTCATCTCCTCTGACTCCACCAAGCAGGGCTTCTCCTTTGAGGAGGCTCGCAACCTCATCTCCATATTTGCATCTCAAGGCGCATCGTCCCAGGGCGCTTTGCCACAGGCAGCACCCTCCCAGGGCGCATCGCCCTACCCAAATATTATCTTATGCGGTCTGATGGGTATGGCCTCCCTTACCGATGATACCAGCCGCATCCTTGCAGAGTTCCGCTCCCTTAAGAGCCTCTTCGATGAAGCAAGGAAGCTGCGCGCAGCTCTTCGGGCAGCGCAAGATAATGATGCACCTCTTCGGGCAGCGCAGGATGATGATGCACCTCTTCGGGAGTTTGAGATTCTCTCTATGGGTATGAGCGGCGACTATCCTCTTGCAATAGAGGCGGGAGCCACGCACGTTCGCATAGGCACTGCAATATTTGGCCCCCGAGTATAAATGTCAGGCCAAAAATTTACTCTCGCAATAATGTTACTTGAATTATACATATAAAATTTTAATGTACATTTACCTTCAATATGAAGATACACGCATATAAATATCAAGGAGCCGGCAATGATTTTGTAATCATAGATAACCGCGACGGGGAGTATGACAATATCTCTCCCAAGATTGTGAACCGCCTTTGCGACAGACGTTTTGGCATTGGAGGAGATGGACTTATGCTCTTGGGAAAGAGTGAAAGATATGACTTCTCTATGAGATATTTCAATTCCGATGGTCCGGAGGGGACAATGTGCGGCAACGGCGGCAGATGCCTTGTTGCTTTTGCCTCAAAGATGGGCCTGGAGAAGTTTGAGTTTGAGGCAATTGACGGCTATCACAAGGCAGATGTGCTGCAAAAGGGAGAGCACGCAAACATTGTGCGCCTTAAAATGATAGATATAGATGATTTCGGACCTTTTACCCCATCCACAACGGAGGGAAGATCCGAGTTGCTTAAAGCCGCTTCATTAGAGTGTGACGCAGCTACCTTAGAGTGTGACGCAGCTCCCGATTGCTTCTTCATAAATACCGGCTCTCCCCATTATGTGGAGTATGTGAAGGATGTGGCTAACTATCCGGTAGATGCCTTGGGCAAGTATTGGCGCTGGCACAAGGATTTTGAGAAGGGAACCAATGTGAATTTTGTTGAGGTTATTCCAACCTCTCCCAACTCTGCCATCAAAGCCCTGCAACAGTACGGAATCCTCGGAGCCGAGGAGAATCTCTGCGGTTCTCTTAAGGTAAGGACATACGAGCGCGGCGTTGAGGCGGAGACTTTTGCCTGTGGCACAGGAGTTACTGCCTCTGCTCTCACAGCATTTCGCCGCAGGATGTTGCAGTTGGAGATGTCGGAGACTCCCGATGCAGCCACCTCTGCCAGCCAGCGCAGTTCACTCTGCCAGCACAGCTAACCCTGCCAGGCCGTGCACAACAGTTCCGGCAGAATGCGCACACGGTCACAAGTACATCTACGCTGTAAATGCGTTGGGCGGAGAGCTTGCAGTAGAATTTGAGTATGAGAAGGAGGCCAGCAACGGGTCCGGCAAGTTCCGTAATATTTATCTTACCGGTCCGGCTACATTTGTCTTTGAAACAGATATCGAAATCTTTTAATAATCAATAATCCTTCCCAAATGCAAAAATCTATAGCAGACTTCCTGAATTCCATTAATGCTCCAATGGCCACCGTTATGGTTATTGTTCTCTCTGCTGCCGGCATCTGGTTTACCATCAGAACAAAGGGTGTCCAGTTTACTATGCTTGGCCATATGTTCAAACTGCTCTTCAAGGGGGATAAGGGCAAAAAGGGCTCAGGAGAGAAGCGAGTAAGCACTTTTGAAGCCTTTATGGTATCTCTGGCTTCAAGGGTGGGCACCGGCAACCTTGCAGGAGTGGCAACAGCCATAGTGGTAGGCGGTCCAGGCGCAATCTTCTGGATGTGGGTGATGGCGCTTTTGGGTAGTGTCAATACCTTTGTAGAGTGTACCCTCGCCCAACTCTTCAAGAGCCGTGGGAAGGACTCGTTCATTGGAGGTCCGGCATTTTACATCACAAAGGGATTGCACAAACGCTGGTTTGCTGTAATTTTTGCCATCTCCATCTTTGCACAGTTTGGTCTGACAAACAATATGGTGCAGGCTAACACCATCTCATCTGCATTCACTGAGGCATTTGCCATTACTCCTATGACTATGGCCATACTCCTCTGCGCACTTGCTTTGGCTGTAGTATTCGGAGGTATCCAGCGCATAGCCAAGGTCTGCTCATATATAGTCCCATTTATGGCGTTGGCCTATCTGGGTATAGCCCTCTGGGTGCTTGCCGTAAATATCACCGCCATTCCACAAGTGCTTGGGATAATAGTAAAGAGCGCATTCGGCTTTGAGCAGGCAGCAGGAGGAGCCATCGGGATGGCAATCCTTATGGGTTTCAAGAGAGGAATCTTCAGCAATGAGGCAGGAGAGGGCAGCGCACCAAACGCAGCCGCCACGGCAGATGTCAGTCATCCCGTAAAACAGGGACTCATCCAGACACTGGGAGTCTTTACAGATACACTTGTAGTCTGCACTTGTACAGCCTTAATCATTATGTGTTCCGGACTCTACAACTGCGGCGCAAACGGCATAGAACTAACCCAAGTGGCACTTACACACCATATTGGACCCGCAGGCAAATATATAATTGCTCTATGCATCCTCTTCTTTGCCTTCTCCAGTGTCATTGGAAACTACTATTACGGAGAGTGCAACCTTACCTTCCTCTGCAACGGTTCACCACGTACAGGAGTTGCAATCCAGACCTATAGAGTAGTTCTTGGAATCATCATCTTTTTGGGGTCCCTTATGACCATAGATGTGGTATGGGCAATGGTGGATTTCTTTATGGTCATAATGACCGTTGTGAATATCATCTCTCTCTTCCTTTTGGGCAAATATGCGTTGAGGCTCTTGGAAGACTACAGGTCTCAGCTTAAGGCAGGAAAGGATCCGGAATACCACGCCTCACTCATCCCGGAGATAGAGAATGAGACCGAGTGCTGGTAAGGTAGAGCAGATAATCTCTATGGCAGTAAGCCCTTAGGAACCACCATCGGGAAGAAACTTGCGAAAGCGTCTCCGTGGTTACGCTTCCCGATGCCACTTTCCTTCCTCCTGAGCACAAAAATGCCGATTTTGTGCTCGAAAAGCCCGAAAACAGGGGTTCCGAAGGGCAAAAGCGCACAAAAACATCGATTTTGTGCTCGAAACGCCCGAAAATGGGGGGTTCGGAGGCCAAAAAAGCACAAAAACCCCGATTTTGTGCTCGAAATGCCCGAAAATGGGGGTTCCTAAGCCCCAAAAAGCACAAAAAACCCGATTTTGTGCTCGAAATGCCCGAAAATGGCGGTTCCTAAGCCCCAAAAAGCACAAAAAACCCGATTTTGTGCTCTGGAAGAAGGGAGAGCGGCATAGAAAGAGAAGAAATTGGCATCGGGAAGCACAACCGTGGCCTTCCTGCAAATCACCGCGCACGCTTCCAAAATGCAAATACCTCATAACCAGATAATTAACTTTTATCAACGCGCTCGGTGAGCTCAAATCGAGGCCACCGCGCGGGCCAATGTGCCCCAGAGGTGCC
>SFUD01000220.1 GCA_004561775.1 bacterium
GGACTTAACAATTTAGTATCAGACTTAACAGTTTATTTATGAAGCATTACAAAAATATTATAATAGGAGCCATGTCGCTAATGGTCTCCCTCTCCTCTGCCCTTTCGGCTCAGGCTGCAGGCCCGCTCTTTGGCACAAATGTAAAGACAGGCATTGAGGTTCTCAAAGCACACAAGTTCAAGGAGCTTGAGGGCAAGAAGATAGGCCTTGTTACCAACCCGTCGGGAGTAGACAATAATCTTGTCTCTACTGTAGATATACTCAATGATGCAAAGAATGTTAAATTAATGGCTCTCTACGGCCCGGAGCATGGCGTAAGAGGCAATGTTTATGCCGGTGGCAAGGTGGAGAACACCCTAGATGAGAAGACAGGCATTCCTGTCTATTCTCTCTACGGCAAGACCCGCAAGCCAACAGAGGAGATGCTGCGTTCTATAGATGCTCTGGTATATGATATCCAGGATAACGGATGCCGCTCATATACCTTCATAAGCACCTTGGGAATGATAATGGAGGCTGCAGCTGAATTTGACAAGGAGGTTATTGTTCTGGACAGGCCTAACCCTCTTGGCGGCGAGAAGGTGGAGGGAAGCCTTGTAGAGGATGGTTTTATCTCCTTTGTGAGCCAGTTCAAGATTCCTTATATGTATGGTCTTACCGTTGGCGAGCTTGCTCTTCTCCTTAACGGAGAGAGAATGCTTAAAGATGGCAAGCAGTGTAAACTTACCGTGGTTAAGATGGAGGGCTGGAGAAGGAGTATGACCTATCAGGATACCAAACTCCCTTGGATTCTTCCTTCGCCACAGCAGCCACAGGCCATAAGCGCGCTCTTCTACCCTACCACAGGAATCCTTGGAGAGTTGGGATATGTCTCTATTGGAGTAGGTTACACCCTTCCATTCCAGATTGCCTGCGCTCCTTGGATAGATGCCATTAAGTTCTCGGACAAACTCAACTCATACGGTATGGAGGGCATCAGATTCAGGCCACTGCATATCAAGCCATTCTTCTCCGTCTTCTCCGGAGAGGATATTCAGGGTATTCAGATCTTCATTACCAACTATAAAAAGGCGGTCCTTACAGAGATAAACTTCTACATTATGCAAGCCATAGCGGAACTCTATCCGGATAGAGCTGTCTTTGACAAGGCAAACACCAACCGTCACCGCATGTTCGACCTTGTCTGCGGCTCCGACTACATAAGGAAGACCTTCACCCAGACTAACAAAGTCTCCTCAATCCAGAACTTCTGGAGAAAAGATGCAGAGACCTTCAAAGAGCTCTCAAAGAAGTACTACCTTTACTAAGCCTGTGTGCGAGTAGCAGGAGTGGTTATTCTGAAGCTTCTTATTATCAGGAAGAGGCCGGCAATTATGAATGGCACGCTTAGCCACTGACCCATATCAAGGCTCATCTCCTTTTCAAATGCCACTTGCGGCAGTTTAATGAACTCAATGAGGAATCGGGAGCCAAAGAGCAGGGTAAGGAAGAGCCCAAAGAGAAATCCTCTGCGGAATCTTGGCAAGGCCCATTTATAGAGTGCCATCAGGAGCAACCCTATGAGCAGGTACGAACCCGCCTCGTAGAGTTGTGTAGGGTGGCACGGAAGGCCTTCTGCAAGAGGCTCTGTAAGGCCAAGGCTCTGCAGCAGCTCCGGCGACTGCGCCCTCCCCGGGCCATAAAGGGCAAGCCACTCCTGCGACTTGAAGAACCTGAATCCCCAAGGGAGCATTGTAGGTGAGCCAAATATCTCCGAGTTCATAAGGTTGCCAAGGCGTATGAACATACCGGCAAAGGCCACAGCTATGCCCAGCCTGTCCATAATCCATAGAAAATCAAAGCCATATCTCTTTCCATAGTGCCTTGCATACCAGATTATTCCAAGCACTATTGCTATGGCTCCGCCGTGGCTGGCCAATCCGCCCTCCCACACGGCCAAAATCTTGGCTGGATTGGCAAGGTAGTATTCCGGCTCATAAAAGAGCACGTGCCCCAACCTTGCTCCTACCAGGGTGCACCCCATAAGCAGATAGAGCAGCGGGTCCAGAAGGCTTACCGGCAGGTTCTCCCTCTTATAGAAGATTGTAAAGAGATAATATCCCAAGATAAAGCCTGAGATAAAGAGCAAACTATAATACCTTACGTGAACTGGACCTATGCCAAATATCTCCGGAGAGACGTTCCAATCAATTGCTAATGGAGCCATTATAAAATACTTTTATAAAAAAATCTCAGCTAAATCTTTGCC
>SFUD01000221.1 GCA_004561775.1 bacterium
GAGTGAGGGTGCATTTCGGGAAGAGGGAGATGATTGGTGTTGTGAGGGGATTCAGATATGCCGATAGGGGTGAGGTGCCTTTGGAGAGGCTTGGTAAGCCATTGGAATATAAGGAGATAGATGGGGTTGTGGAGCTTCCTGCAGTTAAGAGGGAGCAATTGGAGTTTTGGCAGGTTTTGGCAGATTATTACCTCTGTACTGTGGGTGAGGTTTATAAGGCGGCGTATCCTGCTCTTGCGGTTAGGCAGGAGAGCGTTAAGAGCCGCAAGTCGCCGGAACTCTTTTTAGAGCGTATCTCTTTTTCCCCAGAGGGGATATCGCAGCAGCGATTGCCAATGCTGAGCCAGCGGCAGCAGGGGGCATTTGATGAGATTAGGGCTCATTTCGGGTCTGGAAAGAGGCCGGTGCTGCTGCATGGCGCAACGGGATCGGGAAAAACGGAGATATATGTAAAATTGGCGCAGGAGGTGCTGGCAAAGGGGAAGTTGGAGAGCAGGCTTAAGGGCTATTTTGGCGAGAGGTTGCTGCTTTTCCATTCAAAAGTGACTGCGGCGCAGAAGCATTTTGTGCATAGTGTTGTGCTGCAGGCCGGAGGAAATTCACCTGTGGTGGTGCTGGGTACACGCTCCTCTCTCTTTCTGCCATTTGCGCAGTTGGGGCTTGTTATTGTGGATGAGGAGCACGACCCAAGCTATAAGCAGTCCGACCCCGCGCCAAGATATAATGCCAGAGATGCCGCTGTGCTTTTGGCCTCCATTTATGGTGCGCATCTTATAATGGGCTCTGCAACACCCTCTTTTGAGTCGCTCTACAATGTCTCCATAAAAAAATATGCAAGGGTGATGCTGCCCTTCCGTTATTTTGGAGCTCCTGCTCCCGATGTGGAGATTATAGATACAATAAAAGCGCGCAGAGTGGGCGAAATGAAGGGCTCCTTCTCCCAGAAGCTCATTAATGCGCTTAAAGAGAATATGGAGCAGGGAGGTCAGTCTCTTGTCTTCCGGAACAGGCGCTCCTACTCGCCTATGGTTCAGTGCGACAATTGCGGCCAGATTCCAAAGTGCCCCCATTGCAATGTCTCGCTAAGCTACCACAGGTATAACAATACACTGCGCTGCCATTACTGCGACTATACCTCCCTCTTCTCTTCCCGATGCCCGCAATGCTCTAGCGGTGAGCTGGTTGCCCGTGGCGCCGGCACAGAGAGGGTGGAGGAGGAGCTAAGAGAACTGCTGCCTCTTGCCCGCATAGAGCGTTTCGACGCCGATGTTGCAGAGAGCAAGAGGGAAGAGGAGCGTATCATTAGCAGCTTTGCAAAAGGGGAGATAGATATTCTTGTTGGAACTCAGATGCTAAGCAAGGGATTTGACTTTGAGAAGCTCTCTCTTGTTGCCCTGCTGCAGGCAGATACCGTTCTGGGTATGGAGGATTTCCGTGCAGATGAGCGCGCGCTGCAGCTCTTTACGCAGCTTATAGGGCGCTCAGGCAGAAGGGGCATAAGGGGCAAGATGCTGATTCAGAGCGCACAAAAGAATCACCCTATATTCAATATATTTAAACTGGACACTCTTTTTCCCGATTCCTCCGCCCTGCTTGATGAGCGCAGAGAGTTCCGTTTTGCGCCCTATGTGCGGATGGTAAAGATTACGCTCAGGCACCGTACAATGGAGGAGTTGGAGAGACTCACCGCTGCAGTTGCGGCAATACAGGTGCCCTGCCTGGAGATAACAGGTCCCTTTGTGCCGGGCCTTGAGAGACTGCGTGGGGAGTGGCAGCGTGCCTTTTATGTAAAATTTGCAAGAGACTCCCGATTATCCCACAACAAGAGGGTGCTTATGGAGAGGCTGGAGGCTCTTAATGCGCCCAATTCCATAGTGGTGGATGTGGATCCTTACTAGATTATTGCATTTTTGCGTATTTTTGTGCTTTTACGTATTTTTGCATTTTCCTAAATAATTAATATATGAAAAGATTTGTAAAAGAGGTTATTGTGCTCTCTCTTGCTCTGCTGGTATTGGCGGAGTCTGCCATTGCGCAGAGAATAGACACAACAACGGCACCCAAGCCTGAGAAGTGGCAGACTATCCCAAGATACCCTGCCCACTATACCTTCAAGAAGGACTTTACCTGGCTTGGATTTCCGCTTATGGCAGCCGGATTTATTGTAAAGGGTCAGAAGAAAGATTTCAGGGATATAAGAAATGAGATGGAACCTCTCTACAAGAATGAGGTGGACAACTATACGCAGTTCATCCCTATGGCTGCAACCTGGGGAATGAATATCTTTGGATATAAAGGAAGAAGCAAGTTTGGCAGAATGATAGTGAGCCAGGCAATTGCCTCAGGAGTTATGGCCGGAATAGTAAACGGAATGAAATACTCCATAAAGGAGATGCGTCCGGATGGTTCCACCCAGAACTCATTCCCTTCCGGACACACCGCTACCGCCTTCATGGCCGCTACATTCCTGCACAAGGAGTACGGTCTTACAAGAAGTCCGTGGTTCAGCGTGGCAGGTTATTCGCTTGCCACCACAACGGGAGTGATGAGGGTGCTTAACAACAGGCACTGGATAAGCGAT
>SFUD01000222.1 GCA_004561775.1 bacterium
TGGAGGAGGGGGCAATTATTGGAAAGGAGACCAAGATATGGCATTTCTGCCATATTATGCCCAATGCAGTTGTGGGAAATGGATGTAATATAGGTCAGAATGTCTTTATTGCTTCCGATGTTGTCTTGGGAAATAATTGCAAGGTACAGAACAATGTAAGTCTCTACACAGGTCTCTTATGCGGAGATGATGTCTTCTTTGGTCCAAGTTGCGTCTTTACAAATGTTATAAATCCAAGAAGCGCAGTTAACAGAAGGGGAGAGTATCGCTCTACCAGAATTGGCCAAGGAGCTACCTTTGGCGCCAATTGCACCATTGTTTGCGGGCATAATATCGGTGAGTACGCCTTTATTGGCGCAGGCGCTGTAATTACCAAGGATGTGCCTGCCTATGCGCTTATGGTTGGCAATCCCGCCAGACAGATAGGGTGGATGAGCCGCTGCGGTTCTAAATTGAGTTTTGATGAAACAGGGTTGGCAAAGTGCCCGGAGAGCGGGGAGCTCTACCTTTTGAAGAATGGGGTTGTGGAGTGCCTGGGATTGCCGCCGGAAAAGAAATAGATATGCAGTTTGTAGATTTAAAGGGACAATACAATAAGATTAAGCCGGAAGTTGATGCTGCCATTGCAGAGGTACTTGCCGGCACTGCTTTTATAAAGGGGCCTCAGGTGGCTCTCTTTGAGGAGAATCTAAGCAGATTTACAGGAGCAAAGCACGTGATAGGATGCGCCAACGGAACAGATGCCCTGCAGATTGCGCTTATGGCATTGGAACTGCAGCCGGGCGATGAGGTAATTGTTCCCTCCTTTACCTATGTGGCCTCTGCAGAGGTTATTGCCCTGCTGGGCCTTGTGCCGGTAATGGTAGATGTGGATGCCCGCACCTTCAATATCTTGCCGGAATCTATGGAGAGGGCTCTCTCTCCGCGTACAAAGGCAATTATTCCGGTGCACCTTTATGGCCAGTGCGCGCCAATGTTGGAGGTATTGCAGTTTGCAAAAGCGCACAACCTTAGGGTGGTGGAGGATACCGCTCAGGCGCTTGGCGCAGAGTATCTCTTTCCCGATGGCACAAAGGCGCAGGCCGGCACTATGGGAGATATAGGTTGCACCTCATTCTTCCCTACAAAGAATCTGGGAGCTTATGGCGATGGCGGCGCGCTCTTTACCAACGATGATGCGCTTGCAGAGAGAATAAAGATGATTGCAAACCACGGCCAGAGGGTTAAGTATCACCACTCCCTTATAGGCTGCAATTCCAGACTGGATACAATTCAGGCCGCAATACTGGATGTTAAACTCAAATATCTGCCTGATTATCTCAAAGCTCGCAGAGAGGCTGCGGCATTTTATGACAAGGCTCTTGCGGAGACCGCTTTGGCAGGTTACATAGAGCTCCCCTACAGAGCTCCCTACAGCACACATACATTTCATCAATATACAATTATTGCGCATCCTCTTCAGAGGGGTGCAGATGCCTCCTCCGTGCGCGATGCGCTTAAGGCACATCTGGCGCAGGCGGGCATTCCTTCTATGGTTTACTATCCTCTGCCGCTGCAGGAACAGGAGGCCTTCAAAGGGGTGGCCAAGGCAGTTGGCGGGTTAGAGAATGCCGCCGGGCTCTCTGCCAGCGTACTCTCGCTTCCAATGCATACAGAGCTTACAGAGCCTATTCAGAGTGAAGTTGTTGCCGCTTGTAAGGAATTTTTTGCCAAATTTGCACTATGAATTTTATCAAGAGCAAGATAGAGGGAGTCTATATAATAGAACCCAAAGTATTTGGAGACCAGAGAGGCTATTTTTTTGAGAGCTTCTCCTACAGAGACTTTTGTAAAGGAATTGGCAAGAGAGAGGGAGAGGTTCCGCCCTTTGTGCAGGACAACCAGAGTATGAGCACTTACGGAGTGGTGCGCGGCCTGCATTTTCAGCGCGCTCCCTACCAGCAGGGAAAACTTGTGCGGGTGGTAAAGGGTATTGTGCTGGATGTGGTGCTGGACCTCCGTCCCGATTCTCCTACCTTTGGCAAATATGAAGCCGTGGAACTCTCAGATGAAAATTTCAGGCAGCTCTACCTTCCCCGCGGAATGGCGCACGGCTTCTCTGTGCTGAGCGATGAGGCGGTTTTGCAATACAAGTGCGATAACTACTATGCTCCAGATTACGAGGATGGCATTGCCTGGAATGACCCTCAGCTTGCCATAGATTGGCGCATTCCGCCTCAAGAGGCAATAATCTCTGC
>SFUD01000223.1 GCA_004561775.1 bacterium
CCGGCAGCGGCCTCAGGCAGGTAGAGGGGAACTATCTCCACTTTGCTGAATCGGGAAGCAAGATATGGCAACTCCTGTTGCAGAAAGGGCTCTGCCATACCATAAGGGAAGGTATCTGAAAAGAGCAGAAGATTATTCATAGCACAAATGTATAAAGATATCTTTTATATGCCAAAAGCGTGAAAATTAATTGTATCTTTGTTGAAGAGATAACAATTAACCCAGATACTATGATAGATTTTACAAATACCGGCAATAAAGATACCCGTTCCGGCTTTGGAGCAGGACTCCTTGCCGCAGGTAAAGAGAATTGCAATGTGGTGGCCCTTTGCGCAGACCTTACCGGCTCCCTTAAGATGGATGCCTTTGCAAAGGAGTTCCCGGAGAGATTTTTTCAGGCAGGCATAGCGGAGGCAAATATGGTTGGCGTTGGCGCCGGCCTTGCGCTTACCGGCAAAGTTCCCTTTATTGGCACATTTGCCGCTTTTGCAACAGGCAGAGTATATGACCAGATTCGCCAGTCTGTATGCTACTCCAACACAAATGTAAAGATTGCGGCATCGCACGCAGGAATAACCTTGGGAGAGGATGGCGCCACCCACCAGATAGTGGAGGACTTGGGTCTTATGAGAATGCTCCCGAATATGACAGTCATAAACCCTTGCGACTACAATCAGACCGTTGCGGCCACTATTGCTGCAGCTAGGATGAATGGCCCCGTATATCTAAGATTCGGAAGGCCCGGCGTACCTAACTTCACCCCTGCAGACCAGACCTTTGAGATAGGCAAAGCCCTTAAGATGACAGAGGGGGAGGATATCTCCATCTTTGCCACCGGCCACCTTGTATGGGAGGCTCTTGAGGCAGCCAAAGCATTGGCAGAGAAGGGCATCAAGGCAGAGGTAATAGATATTCACACAATTAAACCTTTGGATAAAAAAGCAGTCATAGAATCGGTAGCCAAGACAGGAGCGGCCGTATGCGCAGAGGAGCACCTCATTGCCGGCGGACTTGGAGAGGCAATTGCCGGTCTGCTTGCAGCAGAGCATCCTGCACCGCTGGAGTATGTTGCAATTAACGATTGTTTTGGACAGAGCGGAACTCCAAAGGAGCTTATGAAGGCTTATGGTCTGGATGCTGCCCATATTGTTATTGCAGCAGAAAAGGCAATGGCCAGAAAGAGATAATGGCAGAGCAAGAGAAGAGACAATTATCTGACACTCAACTGATAGAGTTATACAAAGCCGGAAAGACAAATGAAGCTTTCCGGCTTATTGTGCAAAAGTATAAGGAGCGGCTCTATTGGCTGGTAAGAGGTATGTGCAATTCTCATCAGGATACGGACGACATTCTTCAGAATACATTCATCAAGGTTTGGCGATTCCTGCCGGGTTTTAGGGGAGAGTCCCAGCTCTATACCTGGCTCTACAGAATAGCCGCAAACGAAGCCGTCACCTTTCTTAACAAAAAGAGGATTGTATCACTCTTTACTATAAGCTCCGGCTCCAACAACTCGTCTGAGAAGTCATATAACAATTCATACAATAATTCACACGAACCGGTAGCGGACGAGGCCACCTTCAGCGGCAACGCCATTCAGGCAGCGCTGCACAGAGAGATTCTCCGATTGCCGCCAAAACAGAGGGCAATCTTTAACCTGCGCTATTTTCAAGAGACCAAATTCAGCGATATCGCAGCCATTATGGGCAGAAGCGAGGGTGCTGTAAAAGCCTCTTACCATTTGGCTTACACAAAAATTAAAGAAAAATTACTGGAGGAATTTTAAACCTTTTGGCAATAAAACATTCAAATAGACAGAATGAGAAAGAGAATTAAAAATAATCCGTCATCCGCCCCGCAGCACATGCAGCACTCGCAGCACCCGCAGCATCGGGAGAACACCCTGCATCGGGAAGACCCGCTCGCATCTCCAGAGCTAAGGCAGAACCCCTTCTCTGCCCCTGCCGGCTATATGGACTCCTTTGAAGAGAGGATTATGCAGCGCATCGGGAATCTTGCCCAGCAGGAGAGCCTCGCCCAGCAGCAGGGTTCCGGCCAGCAGGAGAGCCTCACCCAGCAGGAGAGTTCAAGCCAGCAGCACGGCCTTGGCCTTAGAGCACTTCTCAAGCCTGCCATAGGTTTTGCCGCCTCCTTTGCACTACTCTTCTCATTAGGGTATGGTATCATCTCCCTTACCAAATTTTTGGAAAAGACTCCACAGAAGATAGCCCTCCAG
>SFUD01000224.1 GCA_004561775.1 bacterium
CGAAAGATTCCCGTGGAAGCCCTGCCTGCCTGTCATACAGAAGGTGCAGGCCATCTTGCACCCCACCTGCGAAGAGACGCAGATAGTCTTGCGCTCATTGTCGGGAATAATTACAGATTCTATGCTTCCCGATGCGCACCCCGGCTGCTCTGCTGTGCTTTGCTGCTCTGCAGCGCTCTGCCGCCCTGCTGTGCTTTGCTGCCCCGCTGTGCTTTGCCGCTCTGCTGCGCTTTGCGGCTTGAAGAGGTATTTTCTGGTGCCATCCTGCGATGTAACAACCTGCAGAGTCTGGTCAATTCCTATAACAAACTCTTTGGAGAGTCTCTCCCTTGCAGACTTGCTCAGATTGGTCATTTTGTCAATTGATGTCACTCGCTTCTTATAAAGCCAATCCGCTATCTGCTTTGCCGTAAATGCCGGCAGAGAGAGTTCCAGGGCTATTTCTTTTAGTTCTTCCAGTGTCTTTCCAAGTAACGTCCTCATTGCAAAATAAAATACAAATCTGCTTGATTGTTAATAACTATAGACGACAAAAATAAGAATAATATCTCTTTTTTGCCTACATTTGTAGTGTGTCAGACGAATAATATAAAACAATAATTAATATTAAGAATTATGGCAAAGATTGAGGGGACAGAGAATGAGAAACAGACTCAGATTAACCCGGAGAAACTCAAAGCACTGCAAGCTACGCTTGACAAACTGGAGAAGGATTTTGGAAAAGGAACGGTAATGAAACTTGGCGACCAGCCTAAATGGGATGCCTCCGTTATTCCTTCCGGCTCCATAGCCTTGGACAATGCATTGGGCATTGGCGGATATCCAAGAGGCAGGGTAGTAGAGATTTACGGCCCAGAGAGTTCCGGTAAGACAACATTGGCAATTCACGCAATAGCAGAGGCGCAGAAGAGCGGCGGCATAGCTGCCATTATAGATGCAGAGCACGCCTTTGACAGAACTTACGCAAAAAACCTTGGCGTAAACGTAGATACACTTCTTATATCACAACCGGATAATGGAGAGCAAGCTCTTGAGATTGCAGACAGCCTTATCCGTTCTGGAGCAATTGACATCATAGTCATAGACTCCGTTGCAGCGCTTACCCCAAAGGCGGAGATAGAGGGGGAGATGGGAGACTCAAGGGTAGGACTTCAAGCAAGACTTATGAGCCAGGCCCTGAGAAAACTTACAGCAAATATCAGCAAAACAAACACCTGCTGCATCTTCATAAACCAGTTGCGTGAGAAGATAGGAATAATGTTTGGCAATCCGGAGACAACAACCGGAGGAAACGCGCTCAAGTTCTACGCCTCCCTGCGACTGGATGTCCGCAAAGTAACCCAGCTTAAGGATGGTGACGAGGCTACCGGTTCCCGTACAAGAGTAAAGATTGTAAAGAACAAAATGGCCCCTCCATTCCGCAAGGCAGAGTTTGACATTCTCTTTGGCATAGGTATCTCCAAGATTGGCGAGATAATAGACCTTGGCGTAGAGATGGATATCATTAAGAAGAGCGGCAGCTGGTTCAGTTACAACGATAGCAAACTGGCCCAAGGCCGCGAAGGCGTAAAGAGAGTTCTTGAAGACAATCCGGAACTGGCAGAAGAGATAGAGACCAAACTCCGCGAGGCCATCAAAGGTCTGAACGAATAACCGCGGCCGCGGTGGTAGCGGGTTGCGGCGGTAGCGGTTAGGCTACTCGCTGCCACGGCGGCTGGGTGCGGCAGCGGTTCGGCTACTCGAAGCCACGGCAGCGGGTTGCGGCGGTAGCGGTTCGGCAGCCACAGCGCGGAGCACAAAACCCATACGGGAGACCAGAACAAGTCATAAAGGCTTGCAGGTCTCCCTTACTTATTAAAAGAATGAATCAAACCCACCATCGGGGAAGCCCCCGAGCACAAAATCGGCATTTTTGTGCGCTTTTACCCTCCCAAACCCCCATTTTCGGGCTTTTCGAGCACAAAATCGAGGTTTTTGTGCGTTTTTGGGCTTCGAAACCCTCGTTTTCGGGCTTTTCGAGCACAAAATCTGCATTTTTGTGCTCGATCAGAGGGACAAGTGGCATCGGGAAGCGTAAAAGTAACCTTCTTGCAATTCACCGCGCATACTTCCAAAACGCAAATGCCTAATAACCAAATAATTAACTTTTAGCAACGCGCTCGGTGAGCTCAAATTGAGGCCACCGCGCGGGCCAATGTGCCCCAGAGATGCCTAGAACAAGGATTCG
>SFUD01000004.1 GCA_004561775.1 bacterium
GACATCCGCAGAGGCATTGGCAGCGGCATCGGGAGGAGGGAGTTCTACGTTAAGGAAGAGCGAGCAGATAAAGTTGCGTATGCCGCATTTGGGGCTTATAAGAAAATTGTTCTTTCCTATGAAGCCCAGACCTGCGCGCATTGCCCAGTAGCGCTCAAGTACAGGCGCCGAGTCAACAAAGGGGCGACCGGAGATTTCGGGAAAACGCTCTTTTAAGGTTGCCAGGATGGTGAAGAGCCTCTCTTTTATTACTTTGTGGTAATCTTTGCCGCGGGCGTATTGTGCTATGTAGGGCGGATTGCCCATCTCCATCTCCTGACCAAAGGGGACAAGGAAGAGTACAATGCTCTTGGTTCCCTCCACAAGTTGGGCAGGGTTGAAGCGTTTGCTGCAGTTGCGTTTGAGGTAATCAAGTTCTGCAAAATATCCTGCAGCCTCCCGGGCATTGTAATAGCACTTTTGCTCCGTAGAGACCTCTTCTGCAGCAACTGCGCCCCAGTCTGCAAACCCGGCCTCTAGGGCAAGCCGGCAGATAAGCTCCCATATCTCTTTGTTCTGCTCTATACTCTTCTCTGTGTGCTTCTCTTTTTTCACTCTACAAAGATAATAATAGTTTAATTTCTCTTGAAAGAATAGATATTTTTATAATTTTGTAAGCAATATTATAGATTCTACTAATGAAACGTATATTAATAGTTGGCGCGGGCGGCCAAATTGGAACAGAATTGGTGCCTCATCTGCAGAAAAACTACGGAGAGGATAATGTTATTGCGGCAGACCTTAAGCCCCAAATGGTTGAAAAACTCTCCAAAATTGCAATTGCAGAGAGCGTAGATGCCCTTAATGCAGAGGGCTACGCTGCGCTGGTTAAGAAATATAAGATAGATGCAATTTACAATCTGGTGGCACTGCTCTCTGCCACGGGAGAGAAGAACCCTCAGCTTGCCTGGCAGATAAATATGGGTGCATTGCTAAACTCTCTAAATATAGCCAAAGAGTTCAAATGCTCCCTCTTTACACCCAGTTCCATTGGCGCTTTTGGTCCAAATACACCCCACTACAAGACACCGCAGGATACGATAATGAGACCAAACACCATTTATGGAGTCTGCAAGGTTACAGGCGAATTGCTTAGCGACTACTACTTTACAAAGTTTGGTGTGGATACCAGAAGTGTGCGCTTTCCGGGCATTATCTCATACGGAGCTCTGCCGGGAGGGGGAACAACAGATTATGCCGTAGAGGTCTTCTACTATGCCAAGGCCGGCAGAGACTATACCTGCGAGGTGCCGCAGGATGCCTATATGGATATGATATATATGCCGGATGCGCTTGAGGCAACAACACAACTTATGGAGGCAGACCCATCCAAGCTGGTGCATCGCAACAGTTTCAACATAGCCTCAATGAGCTTCACTCCGGAGGAGATTTTTGCAGAGATTCGCAAGCGTTGTCCCGATTTTAAACACACCTACAACATAGACCCTGTAAAGGCTGCAATCTCCGCATCTTGGCCGGATTGCATGGATGACACCCCTGCAAGAGAGGAGTGGGGCTGGAATCCGAAGTGGAACCTTAGCAGAATGGTGGATGATATGCTTCTGCACGTGCTTCCCGATGCTCTATTTGGAGCGCAATAGAAATTAGAGAGTGATGGAGAATGGGGTTCCGTTCTCCGTCATTCCCTCTGCGCAGATGCGTATCTCCTTTACATTTGCCGGAATCTTTACTTTGATGGAAGAGCTCTCTCCAGCAGGAAGTTTTATCTGCGGATGCCAGTAGAGGAGTTCCCTGTAATCGGGAAAATCCTCTCCAATCTCTTGACAGGTGAAGGCCATAGGGTATGAGCAGCCTTTGAACTGCACAACGCGGACGCCGTCGTTAAACTTTATTCCGGGCAGATTCTTCTTGTATGTGACAAAGTTTGCCATTCCGCAGAAGGAGCGCCAGCCGGTGTAGTATTTGTACGGATAAACCACAACAGACTCTACCAGAAGAGGGTCGTACTCAATAACCTGCGAGTGGTCAAAGACCGGAATTCCATCTACCATAATAAGGGAGTTATTCTTGTCAAAGAGAGAGACTCTCTCCTCCAGATGCGTCTTAACCTTAAGTTGCTCCTTGCCGTCAACCCTCCTTACCTTAATCTCGTTGATAAACTCTATGAAGAGCTCTCTCATTACAGGAAAGCGCTTGTAGTCGTCCAGTTTATACTCAATGGCGTCGTAGGAGGGAATCAGAGGATTCTCTCTGATAGGCATAAGAGATGCAAGAGTATCTGCAGAGAAACTTCTGCACAACTGTACGGAGAGCCCCCTGCGCTGGAGGTCCTCTTTTATGGAGGGAGCCATCTGGAGTGCCGGGATTCCCTTAAGTTTTGGTGAGACAAATGGAGAGATAAGCTCTATATGACAGCGCGCCAAGTCATTATCCTCAATCTCGCATACCATCTCCTTTGTGCCGTAGATATTGTTGGTAACAAACTTAATCATACCGTCATTATCTACAACGGAGGAGTAGAGGTCTGATTTTTCTGTAGGAACGGAGATGAATGCAGAGCGTCCCTTCAGCCCCTCTATCTCATCTGTTGTTGCCCCTGCAATTCTGCCGCGGATAATCTCCCCTTCATACTCCGGCAGCTCTGCGGCTGTTGATACAGCTGCGGCTGGTGCGGATTCTGCTCCTGCAGATGCTGCTCGTGCGGATGCTCGTGCTGCTGCAGATTCTGCTCCTGCGGCTGCCTGTGCTGCAGATGCCGCTGCACCCATAAACGCGCCTATGGAGGTGTTGTCGGGAGGAATAATTCCATCTCTGTTTGAGAGGCTGAGCGAGAGGTCTGCCGGCGTTGCTGAGTTGTTGGTGAGCACCACCTCCAGATAGCCCTCTGCGCTTCGGTGGCAGGTTATTGAGAGTGCGCCTGCAGCGGTGTGCGTGCCTGCAGCGGGTTGCGTGCCTGCTGGGGTGCGGAGTGCATCGTACTCACTGTCGGAGAGTATCTTTACTCCATTCTTTACTCGCTCTTTTGTGTAGGTGTTAAAGATGGAGATGGTCTTGGAGATGTGCTCCTGGGGATTAAAGCCAGGGGTATTCTTGGTATATGCCGTGTAGGCTACAATTCTGTAGTTGCCTGTAGGGGCGGTTGCGGGTATCTCAATTGTGCCGGCTCCGCGCCCCTCCGAAAGGGCAATCTTGCCGCTCTCCAAGGTTCCATCCTCCGATACAATCTCTACGTATGCTATGGCGCTAAGAGATGAGGGACGCAGGCCGTTTGCCGCATCCACACAGAAGGCGGAGCACCAAATCTTATCTCCGCTTACATATATCTCCCTGTCTGTAGAGATGTATGTCTTCTCCACAACGGTTGTTTGTGCCCCTGCGCAGAGCGGGAGCAAGAGAAAAAAGAGAAGTAATCTGCTTTTCATACCTATACCCTCCTAAATATCCTGTGTAGGCCAGTCTGCAGGCCTGTTTTTGTTTCCGCCCAATACAAGGCAGTTTACGCATCTTGATTGAGACCAATAGACGGTCTTGTTTCCGAATTCATCCTCTACTATTGTCAGAACATCGTATCCGGCAACATATCTGACCAGATACTCGTCTGGCGTAAACTCAAATCTTTCGCAGCGCGGCTCAAGGCTGAAATCGTAGAAGTCTGTCTGGGAGTTGAAGACCTCTATTCTTGCCTTGGAGACGGTAGATGCGGTAACGAATCCAATAACCCTCTCCTCCGGATGTGTGAGGCAAGTTATGTTTCCTGTCATATCTGTAGGCATCTCTCCAAAGAGGCCTCCTGTCTGCTCCGAGTTCTTCTTTAGCGTCTCAAAATATGCAGAGGCCTGCCGGGAGATGGCAGTCTGGTAGAGGTCCATTCTGTAGATGTAGGAGATTCTCCTGTCATAGCAGCTCATCTTTGTAAAGATGTGATTCTTGAATCTGCCCTCCATAAGTTCTTTGGCGGAGCCAAGCATAAGCGAGGAGGATTTGGCGCTGTTCCAGCAGTAGTAACGGTCGTATGTTCCAACTACAATAGAGTGAGTGAGAGGGTCGAAGCGCTCCTTAACCATAAAGTTGGCGGTATATTCCCAAGTCTCGTCATAGTTCCATTTGCAATAGCCCTCAAAATTCTGATCGGGCTTGGTGGTAACCATAAAGTTCATTTGGGTCTTTGTCTCGTCTATGCTGTAGGTGAGATTCTCAATCTCCGGAGATTTGAGCACCTCAACCCAGTCTGAGAGGTATTCCACCTCCTCTATCTTGGCAGATTCGTTAGAAACAGCTTTGTCCGAACTGCTTTCTGGTAGAGGAGAGAGCGCCTTCATTACTCTTACGTAGAGTCTGCATCTCTCCCCAAGGCCCAGACTCTCCGTGGCAATGGAGTAATAGATGCCATTCTTGTCAATATTCATCACACCTGGTATCCTAGTGCCATCTTCAAGCTCCAGATAGATCTCCCTGACATCTACTGCCGTAAGTGACGAAGAGATGCTGGAGGAGTAGTTGATTCTTGCCACACTGCTCTCACCGGCCTGTATGGAGGCCTCAATGACCACAAATTTGGAACTCTCCTTTAACTCTACGTTAAAGGGATACTCACACGAGGCTACAAGTGCGCCCGCTGCAAATGCAATTGAGAGCCATCCCGCTATAGTTCTGTATAATCTCTTATTCATAGCAATACTCCCCCTCTAAAATTTGATGTTGAAATTGATATATGGTATCTGAGTGGCAAAGATAGAGAGCATAGTCCCTTGCGGGGTTGCCCCTCCGGTTGCGGTGTAGTAGACGGAGTATGCATTCTTTCTTCCTGTAACATTATAGACACCAAAGGTGATGGACATATGTGTAAGTCTTCTTAGGTAGTGCCCCGGTTCTATGATAAATGCCACATCCATACGGAAATAGTCCGGAATCCTGTATTTGTTTCTGTCCGAGTAGAGCAGTCTGTATCCTCCGTCATACCAGAATGAGCCTATCGGAACTGTAACCGGCCTTCCGGTAGAGTAGTCCAGATTTATGGAGAAGCTGTATCTGTGGGTGAACTTGTAGTTTCCCATAAGCTTTACTTCGTGCGGCTTGTCGTATGATGCGTCATACCACTCGCCCCTGTTTACAGAGCCGTCCAGAGCTCTCAGCTGTGTCTTGCTGTAGGTGTAGGAGAACCAACCGTTAAGTTTTCCGGAGGGCTTCTTGGCCATAAATTCAATGCCGTAAGATTGTCCCTTTGTCTCTAACAGGTCATCTGCAAGATTCTCATTCATAGAGAGAGTGGCGCCGCTCCTGTAGTCGGGGTACTGGCTCATCCTCTTGTAGTATCCCTCAAGAGAGAGATCCACGGTATTGCCCGCAACGGTCCAGTAGAGACCGGCCGCCGCCTGCCAGCCAAGTTGCGGCTTTATGCGGCTGTCTGCAAGTTTCCAGGTATTTACCGGAGAGATTGCGGTAGTGTTTGATATCATATGGATATACTGCCTCATACTGTTAAAGCCTGCCTTTACAGAGAGGTTCTCCCTTATGGAGTACTTTCCTGAGAACCTTACCTCTGGCCCAAAGTAGAATTTGCTGTCATCTCCTGTAGCCGAGTATGAAGAGAGCCTTACACCCATATCAAGAATCAGTCTGTTGTTAACCTTCCAGGTATCTCCAAAATAGATATCTGGTTGTATTGCCCTCTCTCTCTCCAGTTTTTTGTAGAGGATTACGGAATTCTCTCCAATCGGATTGCGGGTGCCCGGCGAGAGGGAGTACATTACCGCATCCAGACCGTATGTTATGGTATGGCTTGGACTGAGCGCATATTTGAAGTTAAACTTGGCGAAGCCCTGACGGATTACCGTCTCCACTTTGCTTGCCTCGGACTCTGAGGAGAGATCGCTGATGCTGTGGCTGTACTGGTCATAGCCTGCAATAGCCTCCATATTGTACCTCTCTCCGGAGCTCCTGCGCCATTTGACGGAGGCGTTAAGATTGTTGTATTTGAAGGACTCTTTGTTGGAAAAACTGAACTTGTCTGCAGAGTAGTAGGCATTTATGTGCAGAGAGTTCTTCTGGTTGAACTTGTGTGAGAGCCCCGCATTAAAATCGTAGAAATAGGCCTTGCCGTCCGAGAACTCGCTCTTGTCGCTTGGAATTAGATTGAGAATCCAGTTGGAGTAGGTTGTTCTTCCTCCAATGAGGAAGGTGGTCTTCTCCTTTTTGAGCGGTCCCTCCAGATGGAGGTGGCTTGTAAGCACTCCCACGCCAAGTGAGCCCTTGAGATTCTTTGGATTGCCCTCTCTGCCCTTGACATCAAGCACGGAGGAGATTCTGCCTCCGTACTGCACAGGAACGGAACTCTTAAAGAGATCCACATCATTTATCACATCCGAGTTGAATGCGGAGAGTATTCCAAACATATGGTTTGGATTGAAGATTGTGCCTCCGTTAAAGAGAATCAGGTTCTGATCTGAGGCGCCTCCCCTTACGTTGAAGCCGCTGGAGGCCTCTCCCACAGACTTCACACCCGGAAGGGTAAGGATGGCTTTTATCACATCCGCCTCTCCAAAGACCATCGGGATGCTCTTCAGTTCATTAATCCTTATCTTCTCCACTCCTATGGAGGCAGTCCTGTGGTTCCTTCTGCTCTCTGCCGTAACAATGGCAGCTTTGAGCGCAAAGACCCTCTCCTTCATAGGCACGTCCAGTGCGCCGTGGTCATACATCTCCACATTTAGGGTGAGGTCCTCCAGAGAGTAGCCGCTGTAGGTAATCTTGTGCTCACCCTGAGTTAGCATTATCTTATATTGCCCGTATGCATCTGTCTGCGTATAGTTGCCGCTCTTCTCATCTACCACTGCCACGCCTGCAATAGGGTCTCCGCTCTTTACATCGCTCACCGTGCCGCTAAGATAGAAGCTGCCGCGCTTGCCCATACGCTTGTCGCCCACCTCATAAATCTTGTTCTGGAAGGTTAGCTGCTGCCTCTGCTGCTCAACCATTTCCGGCGCAGTGCTGCTCTCCTGCTTGGCCAAGTTGTCAAAATAGCCATCGGGAAGAGAGAGGGCAAAGGAGTGCCCCCTGAGAATAAACTTGGCCCCATCGTGCTCCAGCACCGTATAGCCGCGCTCTCTGAAGGCATTTATAATGCTCTTCCCGATGCCGGAGGCAGGCGCCTTTAGCGTATAAGTGTTCTTGTCCGAAGTGTCCCGCACATAATAGATTCTCTGCGAGAGCTCTCTACGCAGATAGCTGATAAGGGAGTCTGCGCTTACCTGAAAGAGGTCTACCTCTGCAGAGGGAGGCTGAATTGCAGGAGAACTTTTGCGTGCAGCATAGGCCTCTTCGGAGATTGATGCGGCAGTGCAGACAAGGGCTGCCGCTGCCACTGCAACAATTGGATGATGTTTCATTTCAAAGATTCCGCGTATGATGCTACCTCCACAATATAACGCTCAATATCTATTGTGGCATAATTGTACTTGTAATGCAGATAGTTTTTAATGGCTCTTCTCTCTTTTGGGTAGAAGGCGAGAATATGTCTTCCTCTCTTGAGCCTCTTTACCTCATTCCCGTTGAGATAGTAGTAGTAGGGGAGATATTTGTAGTAGGTTGCAAGGCCCATTTTGTAGTGGGGGTCATCATAGCCTATGCCATCTGTGCCGTTCATATTATCCACGCTGCTCATAAGCAGTTTGCGTACCCCCTTAAGCAGCACAACTTCTCCGCAGTAAAGCACCTCATAGTAACCCTGCGGAAGGAGAGTCTGCTCACTTCCCATATATATAAATGGGCGCTTGCCTATGCAGAATGCCTCCACCTTCTCAGGGTCAAGCACAAGACTTATATCTGTATTAGCAATTTTAATCTCCAGATTGCCCGCAAAGGCATCTATGTTCATATATACACTGTCGTAGTGCTTTTTGTTATACATTATGCTGCCCGGCATAAACCGCCCGTCGCTCCAATAGTTGGAGCCGTTGGCAACGGTGCTGTATTTGACAGCCTGCCTCCCTCTGTAGAGAATCTGTGAGCTCTGTATCCTGCTGGAATAGTCCGAAACCAGCGCGGAGATACCGGCGGTATCCCGCAGCCTTTTTAATTTAATCTCCACGGTTTGTGAGAGCGAGGGCTCCTTGCTGTGGGATAAAATAGGCAGCAGCATTCCGCAAACAAGGATGCAGAATGCTGCCAGTTTATAGTATCTTTTCATATACTCTGCTGTTTGCTCAACGAAGGTAGATGTATTTTTCCATATAAGCAATACAGAGGGGTGTTATTACATTCCGCCCATACCGCCTGCGCTTATGCCACCACCGGAGGAGTTGCCCACGCGCTGGGAGGTATTATCCCTTTTATTATTCTTCCTTCCGCTCTGAACCTTGCCAAAGTTGTATTTTATGCCAAAGCTGATGCGCTGCTGGAACTGATGCTGATTAAGTATGTAGCGGTTGGTTGGAGTGATTGTCTCAATATTCATTTTAAATGTATTGAAGAGGTCGTTCATAGAGAGGGAGAGTGTAAGTCTCTTATCCATAAGCTCTTTCTTTACTCCGGCGTAGAAGTTGCAGATGTTGTCTACCTTCATTCCGCCGCTTCTTGCCCCGTTCATATAGTAGCCCACAAACTCCACCTTCCAATTGCGGGGAAGAAGTGTGGTAAGGGTAAAGTAATGTGTCATAAAGAAAGAGCTCTCCTTTTCATACAGATCCTCAATATCCTCTGCAGTGCAGTTTTTGAGTGAGGCAAAGAGGGAGTTGAGGCTAAAGTAAAAGAGATTCTTTACCAGCGGGTACTCCATTATGGAGAGAACACCTCCCGCTACAGTCTGACTGCCGTAATTGCCCCAGTAGAAGGTCTTGTCTCCGGTAACTGCGTCAAAGTTGGGAATCTGGGAGACAAGGTTTGAGGTGTGGCTGTAGATGGCAGAGATGTTGAAGTAGGATTTGTAACCTGCTACAAATGCAATGCTGTTGGTGTATGCCGGATCTATGTAAGGGTTGCCTGTTATGCTGCTGGTAGGGTCTATGTAGTATCTGAAGGGATTAAGCTGCGAGAAGGAGGGCCTGTTTATTCTTCTTGTGTAGGAGAGGGAGAACCTCCAGTTCTTTGGGCTAAATCCAACATATATTGTCGGGAAGAGTTTGAAGTAATCTTTGTGACTCTTTGTCTCCTCGGAGATCCAATCTCCGGTGCTCTTGGTATACTCCCCTCTAAGACCTGCCACTATGCTCCACTTTTTGTTTATCTGGTAGCTTAACGACCCGTAGAGCGCGCCGATTGTCTCTCTATATTTGAAGATGTTGCTTTGGTTGGGGTCTATGACATATGCTCCGCCAATGCTGTCTCTTCTTATGGAGTTGTTGTCTGTCCAGGTTGTCTCAATCTTTGCGCCGGTCTCTAGCATTGCCTTTTTGAAGGGGCTGCACTTGTAGTCTGCTTTGAAGGCAAAGATATTTATGTATTGCGAGTTGTCGTTGGTAAAGGCCCCTCTCTTCTGCGAACCTCCGGCGGGAGTGGTGATGTTTCTCTGAAAACCATCGTTCTGCGTATCGTAGTAACCGTAGTCCGCATTAAGGGTAAGCTCCTTAACCCCGCTGAAATTCCTTATGTAATAGATATTTGCATCTATGCGGTCGAAGTGGTCCAGTTGGTCTATATAACTTATGGATTTGCTCTGCAGAATATTGTTGACATAGAGCGCGGAATTTGAGTATCCGTCTGTGTACTGGGTATTTCTGCTGGTGTTGTAATTTACAAGGAATCCAAAGGTATTCTTCTGGTTGGGGTAGAAGTCTGTGCCTATCTTTGCAAAATGTCCCCTGTTGTAGCCCCTTATTCGGGAGTCACTGCTCTGTTTGTAGGAAAAGACTGGGCCAAACTCATTCTCCGAGTCCAAATCTATGCCATAGCTGTTGTTGTTAAAGGTGTAGGTGAGCATTGTATTTGCCCTCTTGGACCTGTAGTTAACAAGAAGGGAGGCATCTCCATTGTCGTAGCAGGTTAGCTTTGGCACCATAGAGTAGTTTATGCTGGCGCTTCCGTAGAGTCCCTTAACAAAGTTCCTCTTTGTCTTTATGTTAATGATTCCGCCGCTGCCGCTGGCATCAAATTTTGCAGAGGGGTGCTGCATTATCTCTATCTTGTCTATTGTGCTGCCATTTAGCGCTGTAAGCACTGTCTCAAGCTGGCTGCCGCTCAGTTTGGAAGGCCTGCCGTCTATCCAAATCTCCACACTCTGCCCATTCAGCTGAATATTGCCGTTAAGGTCTACCGTTACCCCGGGCGATTTTTTCAATAGCTCAAAGGCATTGCTTGTGGCAGCCACCACAGATTGCGATACATTTACTACAATCTTGTCCAGCTTTTGCTCTATAAGAGGCACCTTTGCTGTAACCACAGCTGCCTGCAGCGTCTGGCTCTGGGGCTCAACCTCAATTGTGCCCAAATATATTGCCGCGCCATTAGCGGCACTCTGGGAGAGCCCTATTCTAATATCGTTGTAACCTATGAAGGAGATATGCAGTGTATCTCCTCCCGATAGCGCTGCGCTTAGCATAAACTCCCCATTCTCCTTTGAGGTGGTGCCGGTTACAATGCTCTTTTGGCTGTTGTAGAGTGTTACATTTGCAAAGGGGAGCGGCTCTGAATTCTTCTTATCCAGCAACTTGCCCTTTATTGTAACAGGTCCCTCTGCGGCAATGGCAGAAAATGAGGATGCTATGATGATTGCCACCAACAAGAGTGGCTTAAGGATTCTTTTCATATAACTATTCTATTCTTTATCATTCTCCATAATCTCCAGGAACTCCTCCTTGCTTATTCCAAGGAGCTTCATTTTGCGGATTATTGCAGGAGCCTCCTCCTTTATGAAGGCCTCCTTGTGTCTCTTCACAATCATCTCTTTGGCATCGGGAGCAACAAAGAAGCCTATTCCGCGTCTGTTAAAGATGGTGCCGTTCTTCTCCAGACAGTCGTATACTCTGACTATTGTGTTGGGGTTAACGCCCAGTTGCACTCCAAGTTCCCTTACAGAGGGAATTCTGGCCTCTTCCTGCCACTCGCCGCTCAGAATCTTCTCTCCCAGGGCTTCCGCAATCTGTAAATATATTG
>SFUD01000225.1 GCA_004561775.1 bacterium
AGAAACTTATCCATAAGCTCTGCTGTCTCCACACCCTTCCCTGCCGCCAATGCTGGGAGCATAACCAGCATAAGCACAGCCACTATATCCTCCACCACAAGAGCGCCAAAGACAGCCTGTGTAAACTTCTTGTTCTTTATGCCCAGGTCGTCAAATGCCTTGATTATTATTGATGTGGATGATATGGAGAGCATTCCGCCCAAAAAGAGGGAGGCGCTCTTGTGCAGTCCCAGAATCTTTCCTAGAATAAATCCCACGCTGAACATTATCAGCGCCTCAAAAAAGACCGTGGTAAAACCTGCGCCACCAACCTTTTTTAGCTTACGGAAGTTAAACTCCAAACCAAGCCCAAAGAGCAGAAAGACAACACCTATCTTTCCCCAGAACTCTACACTCTCTATATTGGAGACTGTAGAGAAGAAGGTTATATAGGGTCCGGTAAGTATACCTGCAATTATGTACCCCAGCACCAGAGGTTGCTTGAGCCTCTTGAAGATAATGGTTACAACTCCTGCAACAACCAGTATGAGGGCAAGGTCTGAAACAAGTTCGGTATAGCCGCTCATTTATTTCTGATATCCCGGTTTGCCAAGCAGTTTGAACATATTCTTTTTGTAGAACTCCACACCCGGCTGGTCAAACGGATTAACGCCAAGAAGATAGCCGCTTACTCCGCAAGCAAACTCAAAGAAGTAGAAGAGCTCTCCCAGAGAGTACTCGTCCAGGTGGTCTATCTCTATTACCGTATTTGGAACCAGGCCATCCACGTGCGCCATAAGGGTACCCTCAAATGCATTGGCATTAACCTCCTCCACACGCCTTCCGGCCAGGTAATTAAGCCCGTCCGAATCATCCTTGCTGCTCTCTATTGTAACGGTATGCTCCGCCTCTCTAACATTAAGCACAACCTCCATAAGATTTCTCTCTGCCTGCTGAATAAACTGTCCCATAGAGTGGAGGTCTGTAGTATTGCTAACGGCAGCAGGGAAGATACCCTTCCCCTCTTTGCCCTCGCTCTCTCCGTAGAGCTGCTTCCACCACTCTCCAAAGAGTTGCAGCTTAGGGTTGTAATTTGCAAGAATCTCTATCTTTTTTCCGCAGCTGTAGAGTGCGTTTCTAACTGCAGCATACTGGATGGCACCATTGTCGGCCTCCCTTATTGCGCAGGCTCTCTGCATATCTGCAGCGCCCTCCAGCATCCTCTTTATATCAAAGCCTGCAAGCGCTATCGGGAGCAACCCTACCGGTGTCAGCACAGAGAAACGGCCTCCCACATTATCGGGAATAACAAATGTCTTATAGCCCATCTTCTCCGAAAGCCCCTTGAGAGCGCCCTTGCGCGCATCTGTTATAGCCACAATCAGCTCTTTTGCGCGCTCCAGGCCATATCTCTGCTCCATATAGCTTTTAAGTATCCTGAAGGTCACCGCAGGCTCTGTTGTTGTTCCCGATTTTGATATTACCACAACACCAACATTCTTCTCCTTAATATACTCCAGAAGCTCGTAGAGATAATCCTCTGAGAGGTTGTTTCCTGCAAAGAGCACCTCCGGCTCCTCCGGAGTGCCTTCCTTGTGGAACGATGGCGAGAGTGCCTTTATTGCAGCTGCGGCGCCAAGGTATGAGCCTCCAATACCAATTGAGACAACAGTATCCACACCCATCTTGTACCATCTCTCCTTAACCTCCTCTATCTCTGCCAAAATAGAGCTGTTGAGCATATCTGACGGGAGATTAAGCCACCCTAGAAAATCATTCCCGGCACCACTGCCGGATACAAGTGTGTCAAAAGCCTTGAGTGAGCGCTCAAGGAATGCATTGTAAACTGGCGCGCCCAAAAAGTCGAGCGAAGCCTTGAAGTTGAGTGAAATCATATCAGTGTAATTCGTCGGTTAATCTCTTTACTACATAAGCAGGGTATTTGCCCTCATATAAAATCTGATAGACAGCATTTGCAATAGGCATATCCACCATTGTGGTCTTGTTAATCTCCATTATGCATTTTGTGGCATAATAGCCCTCCGCAACCATATTCATCTCTGCAAGAATGCTCTCCACAGAGTAGCCCTTTCCAATAAGACTCCCGAAGGTGCGGTTTCTGCTGAACTGGGAATAGCCGGTAACCAGCAGATCTCCAAGATATGCGGAGGTGGAGAGAACTCTTGTGGAGCAAGGATGTGTAGCCTGCAGGAAGTTGCACATCTCGTTGTAGGCA
>SFUD01000226.1 GCA_004561775.1 bacterium
ATAATAAATGGCGGAGGCATAGAACTCTCCAGCGAGAATGACACTACTGCAGAGTACAACGGCAACCTCAACTACGAAGATTGGCCGGAGATGGAGAGCGCAACTCCGGGGGCAAACTCGGACAGCCTTCTTGCCATCTGGTACGAGCACAGAAACTCCACCTACGACATATTGGAAGATGTGAATATGGATAGCGTAGTCTTAACCTCAAATATCCCGGACTCCATCTATATTCAGAAGCTCAAGAAGATGAACTCCATCATTCCAATACCCTACAACTCCATAGTAAAGAACAACATTATCCTCTACACAGAGAAGAGGCCTGCGCTGGCAAAGAGAGTGCTTGGCCTGAGCCAATACTACCTTCCGGAGTTTGAAGAGATAATGGACTACTACGGGCTGCCTCTGGAACTGAAGGCAATGGCAATCATAGAGTCTGCGCTAAATCCGTTTGCAGTCTCCCGAACAAGAGCAAAAGGAATATGGCAGTTTATGTACAGAACCGCCCTGCAATATGGCCTTACAATCAACTCATACGTAGACGAGCGTCTGGACCCAATAAAATCTGCAAACGCAGCGGCAAAATACCTTAGAGACTCATACACCGTCTTTGGCGATTGGGCCCTTGCCATAGCCTCATACAACTGCGGCCTTGGCAATGTAAACAAAGCCATAAAGAGAGCCGGCGGCTCCAAAGAGTTCTGGAAGGTATATCCATATCTGCCAAGAGAGACAAGAGGCTATGTTCCGGGATTTGTAGGAGCGCTCTACCTTCTCAACTACTACAAAGAGTACAACATTACCCCATACGAATTCAATATGCCGTCTCACGTAGATACCGTTGGAGTAAAGAAGAATGTGCACTTTGAGCAGATATCTGCCGTTTTGGGCATACCTGTAGACCAGTTAAAAGAGCTTAATCCGCAATATATAAAGAACATAATCCCCGGGAATGAGAAACAGTACACACTCAGGCTCCCGTACAACTACACCACAGCCTTCATAGAGAAGGAGAATGAGATTTATACCTATAAAGACTCCCTCTACTTTGGCTCAGCCATAGTGGCGCCAAGCGGCAAACTGAAGGGAATCAACACAAGTGCGGAAGATGTGGTTTACCACAGAGTAAGATCCGGAGAGACCCTTGGCGGCATTGCAGCAAGATACCACGTAAGCGTCTCCAAACTAAAGAGATGGAACTCTCTAAAGAGCGATATAATACGAAAGGGTCAGAGGCTGATTGTAAACCAGTCTGCAGCCTCCTCTGCCGGCAGTTCCAAGAGTGTATCACAAAAGAGCAGCAATAAGAAAGAGAGTGGAACCACCCAAAGCGGAGATTACCAATACTACACCATAAGGAAGGGAGACACCCTCTATGGCATAGCAATACAATTCAACACCAGCCTCAACTCCATTCTGAAACTTAACGGGCTTAAGAAGAATTCCAAGATATACCCTGGCAAAAAGATAAAGGTAAAGAGATTATAGGGCTGTTACAGCTCCACCTGCAGCCCCAATTTAATTTTTGAGTTGGAATCCTGCCACTCTCCATTTCTTGGGGCCAGATAACCCAAATGCTCCCCCTTTATATGCAAAGCCAGCCATCTGGAGGGCTTCCAAGCCAGATATAGATAAACCTTATAACCTTTGCCATAGAGCAGCTGCGAAGCATAGCTCTGTGGCAAATCTCTTTCATATTCGTATATCCTGCACTCCCAAAGAGGCGCATCAAAATAGAGAGCGGAGCAGACCAAAGTGAGCCTCCTTACTCCATAAGTAGCTCTTCCCGATAGAGACCACCCAAAACCTCCTCCCCCGGCAGCGCCATTACCTGCAAGGCGCAGATTCAGCCCCGCATTAAGATTGATCCCGGCCGAAGTTCTTATCCTGAAGGAGTTCTTCCCCGCATTCCAAAGTTCAGATGCCTTAAAGAGGAGAGCAAACGGCCCTGCAATCCCCTCTGCAGAGAGAAAGGAGGCCACCCTGGAGGATTCCGGCGCAATATTGTAGCGCGCCCATGGGAAATAGGTATAGGAGCCGCCACCTTTGATAATCCACCCCGAGCCAACCCTTTGCAAAAGATTAAAATCTGCGCCATACTGATTATGCGGCCCGGCCGAGAGTGTAGAGAAGGCGCCGGAATGCGGGGCCACATATGCAATGGAATAACCCCTGCACAAAATGCCCAGTTCTGCCCCTCTC
>SFUD01000227.1 GCA_004561775.1 bacterium
AGACCTTACCTACCCATCCTCGCTCTTCCCTGCAAACAGGTTTCTTGACACCACAGACAACAAGGTTTACTATGCGCCGCTCAAAGATGTAAACACATCGGGCAACACTTACGGTGCAATGAACCGCTCTCTTGCCCAATATACCGGCGATGTCTCCTCCTTCATCCATAAGGTTATCCATAAGGATTTGGCAGAACTTGAGAGCAAAGGAGATGAGTACAACATCTGGTTCAACCCTGTAACAACACAAAGAGATTACTGGGGAAATGTTACATACGTACTGGATAACGAGTATTATTATGTTGGCAAGATAAATGGTCCTGCAAGCAACAACCCTCCTACTCTAACAATACTCTACGCACTACATAATTAGTCCGGCGTTGCAACTCTACTACACTACAGAGATAAATGATGAGACCTGTCTGCTTGGCGGACAGGAGGCGCAACATTGCCTGCGGGTAATGCGCCACATTGCCGGAGATATGATAAATGTAACGGACGGCAAAGGAAATATGTATCTCTGCAGCATTCTGCCTCTAACTGCACCGGAGCAGGGCAAAAGTAGCAAGAGGGATAAAACCAAAGAGAGCGTAGCGTGCCGTATAATCTCCACAACCCCCCATTTTGGCGCACACAACTACCAGCTTACTATGGCAGTGGCTCCAACCAAGAATATGGAGCGCTTTGAGTGGTTTTTGGAGAAGAGCACAGAGATTGGGCTAGACAAGGTGGTGCCAATAATAACCTCCTGCTCCGAGCGCAGAAGCATAAACCAAGAGCGGCTGGAGAAGATAATAGTCTCTGCCGCCAAGCAATCGCTAAAGGGCAAATTCCCGGAAATCACCTCCCCTGTTGCAATAGAGGCGCTTCTAAAGAGGTGTGCAGAAGAGAGGGAGAGCCTAAAGCTTGTAGCTTATTGCGGAGAGGCCACCAAACTCTCAATAAATGAAGCAATTGCAAAGTACAAGGCAAATCTGCCGGAGGGCGCTCTTCCAAAGATTACCATACTTATTGGTCCCGAGGGAGACTTTACAGCAGAGGAGATAAACCTTGCACTTGCCTGCGGCTTTACCCCTATTCACCTTGGAGGGTCCCGATTAAGAACAGAGACAGCCGCAGTTCTCTCAACCGCGGCCGCCTACCTCAATCTCCTATAGATTAACTCTATTCGTAGAGCATATATGGCTCTCTCTGCTTTTTGAAGGCCTCAACATCTTTTGCCCAGGCCGCCTTAATCTCTGCAGCGCTCTTGCCCTCCTTAATCATATTTCTAATCCACAACTGGCCTGTCTCCAGCTCAAAACCGCTGCCAAAGAAGTAGTTCCTATCCAGATTCATACTCTTGTAGGCATCAATAATATAGCTGAAGTTAATGCCATCCTCCATAATCTGAGCAATGGATGGCTCCCTTCTCAAATCCACACCATAGCAGACCTGATTCTTGTAACGCGGATCTTTAGCGCCATAGTTTGGAACAGGGGTAAAGGTAAACTCCTTATCCTTTATATTAGGGTGACCGTAAACCTGGAAGGGCTTATCTGTACCGCGGCCAAGAGAGAGGGGTGTCTGCTCAAAGTAGCAGGTAGAGGGATAGAGATATACAGACCTCATATCCGGCAGGTTTGGAGAGGGTTTAAGAGGGAGTCTGTAGAGTTTCTTGTGATTATAGTTCTTGCATTTAATAACAGTAAGCTTGCACTGTATGCCATCCTTAAGCCATTTCTCTCCATTTATCATAAGAGCCAGCTCTCCCAGAGTCATACCGTGCGCGGTTGGAATAGGGAGATAACCTACGCCAGATTTGTACTTCATATCCAGAATAGGTCCGTCTGTAAGGTAGCCAATAGGATTTGGCCTGTCCAATACAATAAACTCCTTCCCTGCCTCTGCACAAGCCTCCATCATCTTTGTCATAGTGATATAATAGGTATAGAAGCGCACACCAACATCCTGCAGGTCAAATACCATTACATCAAATCTCTTTGTAAGATCCTCATTCTTATGTTTAACGCCGTAGAGAGAGGCAATCTCTATCCCCGTCTTCTCATCTACAGAACTGGAGACATGCTCGCCTGCATCCGCAGAGCCGCGGAAACCATGCTCCGGAGACATTATGCAGACTACATTCACACCGCTTGAGACAAGAGTATCAACCACGTGTCTCTTCTCTGTAACCATACCTGTATGATTGGAGAGAAGC
>SFUD01000228.1 GCA_004561775.1 bacterium
TTGCAGCAGTTGCGGCGGTAGTGCAGCGGCGGTGGTTCTACGGCGGTAGAGTAGCGGCGGTTGAGCAGCAGCGGTAGTGCTACGGCGATGCGTAGTGATAAAGCAAGTTGAATATTTGATGAAAGTTACACTTTAAATTCAATAATTATGATTTCTGAGAAATTACACAATGCTATTAACGAGCAGATTAATGCGGAGTTGTGGTCTGCTTATCTTTACCTCTCAATGTCTTTGGACGCTGAGGCAAAGGGTCATAAGGGAGTTGCAAACTGGTTCTTCATTCAGTTTAAAGAGGAGCAGGACCACGCGCGTATCTTTATGAACTATCTTAACTCTCAGGATGTTAAGGTAGAGCTTAAGCCAATTGCAGAGGTTCCTGTAAAATGGGAGAGTGTTTTGGATATGTTTAAAGATACTCTCAATCACGAGAAGAAGGTTACAGCTCTCATTCACAATCTTGCTCACATTGCTAATGACGACAAGGATTTTGCTTCTGTTAACCGTCTCAACTGGTTTATCGATGAGCAGGTTGAGGAGGAGGAGAATGCAAGAGATATGATTGCAGCTTGCGAGGCTGTAGAGGGTAACAAATATGGTATGTATATGTTGGACAAAGAGCTTGCAACAAGAACATACAAGGTGCCTTCTCCTCTTGCAACAGCAGCAGAGTAATTGCTACCGCATCGGGATTAAAAATGAATTATAGCCTCCGTTTTGGGGGCTATTGTCTTTTACGGAATTCCATCGGCGAGTAGCCAAGATGTTCTTTTGTGAATTTTCCAAAGAAGCTCAGGTTGGGGAAGCCCAGCTGGATGCTTATCTCTTTGTTGGATAGGGTGGTGTTTAGCAGGAGGTATCTTATGCGCTCCACCAGGCGTTCCTTTATCCACTGGTTGGGTGTCTTGCCGGTCTCTTGTCGGCAAATTAAGCTAAGGTATTTTGCGGTTATGCAGAGCTGGTCGGCAAAATACTGAACGGTTCTGTGCTTGAAATTGTCCTCTGTTAGCAGTGTGAGGAAGCGCCGCACATATGCGTTTCGGGAGCTGAAACTCTTTGTAGAACTCTCTATATTGTTGGGTGTGTTGCGCATTTTTATTGCCACCACGCCTATAATGTCAAAGAGCACAGCTTTTAGAAGGCTCTCTATGGTAATGTTGTAGTATTGGTGCTTTACAAAGGAGAGTTTTGTCTCAAAGAGCTTTTTGTATGCAGATACAAGGTCGTATATCCCCGGCGAGATTGTTACCATAGGGTTGTCGTTTACAAAGAGCATCTGACGAAGCATCTCGGGGTTGCCCCCAATAATATTTCCCAACTTGGCAGTGGAGAAAGCCAGACAGAAAGACCTGAAATCTTTGCTTATTACAGATTGAGAAAGTGTGTGCAAGCTGCTGCAGATTATGAACGACCCCTTTTTGACTTCATATTTGATGCCGTCTATTACTACGCTAAGTTCTCCCTCCTCGCAAAGGAGCAGGGCTGTCATACCAAGCTTAAACTCTTTGTTGAATTTTGGTATCTCTTTGAGGTCCTCAATAATTATTATCTCAGAGTTGGAATAATACCTCTCCTCTGCGCGCAAGTCATTTTGTTTGCCTGGGCGGGTGCCTGGGTTGGTGTCTGGGGGTATGCTCAGGCGAGTGCCTGGGTTGGTGTCTGGGCGCATGCCTGGGCGTGTATTGTCTTTCGCGCCAGACGTTGAGCGGATGGTCTCCTTTCCGCTTGCCAAAGGGGTTAATATGTCGTCTCTCTTGTACATCTTTTCTACTCTCCAGCCTCAGACAAAGGTATACCATTTTCGGGGATATCCAATTCCTTCTCACAAATTTTGTGGTGGTGGCGGACGGTTGCTCTCTATTGGGCAACTTCCCGATGCTGCAAATGTCAAAGCTCTTGTGCGCAGCTACTCCGCAGCGGCGCCCTGCTTGGCAGCTTCTTCCCGATGCTGCTCTGCGGCGGCGGCCCTGCCACTATGCGGCGGTGCCATCTGCATCTTTGCCACGGCACCCCGGCAATTTTGCCGCAGCGCTTCGGCCAGCAACAAACCTCATTCGGCGCGCCCGGCCAGTCTCTTCGCTACTGCGCCCTGGCTAGTCTCTCCGCCCAGGCGCCCTGGCCAGCAACATTTTCCCGATGGCGCTCTGCCACGGCGGCGCCTCTCACAAGGCG
>SFUD01000229.1 GCA_004561775.1 bacterium
TGGGACACCAAGCCCGTTTAACATTACACATGTGCGGCAGGCAGTGATGCCATGTCCGCTTTTGCCAACAAAGATAGGTATGGGGTCTTGATTTTTATTTAACCGGCCTAAAAACGCTGGTTTTTATCTATATTTGCCGAAGATTTTTGAAAAGTGAGATTAATTATGGCAAACTGGGAAGAGAGATTAAAGAATATAAAGGGAATAGCCTTTGACGTGGACGGGGTCTTTACAGATGGCTCCATATTTGTAGACGGCAACGGAGATCTGCTGCGCGTGCAGAATGCAAAGGATGGTTTTGGACTTAGGATGGCTGTGCTGAAGGGCTATCCGGTTGGCATAGTTACAGGCGCATATTCAGACTCTGTGCACAAGCGCTTCAAAGGCATTGGAGTGCCAGATGAGGATATATTTATGCTCTCCCGCAACAAACTGCCGGATTTCCTGACATTTTGCAAAAACCACAACCTCTCCCCTGAAGAGGTTGCATTTGTAGGGGATGATATTCCCGATATACCTGTGCTTAAGGTCTGCGGCCTTGCCGTATGCCCTTCAGACGCTGTGGAGGAGGTTAAGGCAGTAAGTCACTACATATCGCCGTATGGTGGGGGAAAGGGCTGTGTGAGAAACATACTGGAGCATATTATGAAGATGCACAACGATTGGAACTTTGATGCAGAGCTCTATGCAAATAGCGCTGTGCATTTTGATGTAAAGAGTCAATGTGCAGTTGTCGGGAAGAGGAGAGAGGAGGAGAATCTGTAAAGCACAGTGCAAATGCTGCTTAATGAGAAATTTAAAGGCACCCGCATAATACTTGGTTCCGGGTCGCCGCGCAGGCGTGAGCTCCTTGCGGGCCTTGGTTTGGACTTTACAGTAGAACCACAAACCTCCTTTGTGGAGAACAATGAGGCAAACCTGCCAACAGCAGAGATTGCAGAGTATATGGCAAAGGGCAAATCCTTTGGCCACAGAGCGCTTGCAGATGATGAACTCCTGATTACCTCAGACACAATAGTTCTTATTCCCGATATGGACCTTGTGCTGGGAAAACCGGCAGACCGCTCCGATGCCATAACTATGCTGGAGAGCCTCAGCGGCAGAAAGCACGTGGTTGAGACAGGCGTATGCATAAGGACCAACAGAAAATGCGTCTCCTTCACCGCCTTCTCCGATGTCTATTTCAAGCCGCTTACCAGAGAGGAGATAGAGTACTATGTAGACCACTTCCGGCCATACGACAAAGCCGGCTCATACGGCGTTCAGGAGTGGATGGGCTATGCAGGCATAACAAAAATAGAAGGCTCATTCTACAATGTAATGGGCCTTCCTGTCCAGCGGCTCTATGACGAGCTTATGAAATTCTAGAGAGAGCAACCAAAGTGCCCGTCAGCCTCTTTTGAAGAGGATGATGTGGTTTCCTACTCTGGCTTTGCAGAAGGCGTCAAATTCAGCCTTAGTCTCAAAGATAAATCTAACCTGTGTGCGGCATCTGTTGCTTAGATATTCTCCCTTTACCAGCCTGCCGTTGCAGATAAGGCTTCTCTCCAGGGTCTTGCCGGAGAGTTTGCACATAGTGTAATTGCCCAGAGGCACCTCTCCATTTATTCCTATCCCGATTCCGCTCTCAAAATGAGATGGGAGCGTGCAGTTCTCCACCATTGCGGTAGGTATAGTGCAGTGCGCAAAATCTATGGAGAGATTATCGCTATCTATAGAGGCCGGGTTTGCCATAAACGACGGTCTGCCCAATGCCTTATAAATTGCCAGCATTGTGCAGATAGAGGGAATATCTCCCTCACAACCAGCAATTATGCCATTATCATTAAGAAGCGCTAGCGCAAGGCAGGCAGTAGTCTTGCAAGAGGAGAGAAGGTCAAAACACTTTACGGTTACGGCATCCAAATGCTCCTCTTTACAGATGGAAGCCAATGCCAGATACATTATTGCAGCATCGGAGAGATCCTCCGTAGTGCGGTCTCCCTCCAAAGAGCAGGAGAACCTGCAAAGCACCTCATCCAGTTCTGCCCTTGCACCTGCAGAGAGAGTGTGGTTTTTCCACAACTCCCTGTATCCCAAATATTTATCTGCAAGAGTACCAATGCTAATCTCCCTAAAAGAGACTCCGCACCTCTCAGAGAGCGCCTCCTTATCTATTCCCGATGCTAT
>SFUD01000230.1 GCA_004561775.1 bacterium
CTTTTGGCACTCTCCACAACTAGTCTCTTTGCCAAAGAGAGAGCAGAAAATTATTTGAATCTTCCCGATGGCAAAGAGGAGAAGGGTGCGCTCTACTCTACCCTTGTAAAGGGGCGTGTAGTTGACGCAAACAATGAGATTCTCCCCGGAGCAACAATAGAGATAGTTGGAAAACACGAAGGAACATATTGCGACATAGATGGTTACTACTCATTTGCAAACCTTGCGCCCGGCATTTACCACATTAAGGTAAGCTACATTGGCTATGACCCTATAGAGAGCGAGATAATAGTAAGAGAGGGCGAGAGCACAATAAAGGACTTTGTAATGACAAGCGGCGCAACCCTTAGCGAGGTGCGTGTAGTAAGCGCCCTCTCCGGAGAGCGCAAGGCCATTAACCTGCAGAAGAACAGTATGGGAATAACAAATGTGGTCTCTCAGGAGCAGGTTGGCAGATTTCCCGATGCTAACATTGGAGATGCCCTCAAGCGCATTAATGGAATAAATGTGCAATACGACCAGGGCGAGGCAAGATTCGGCCAGGTACGAGGCACCTCTCCCGATTTGAGCTCTGTAACCATAAACGGCAACAGACTCCCATCTGCTGAGGGAGATGTGAGAAATGTACAGTTGGATCTTATCCCATCCGATATGATACAGACAATAGAGGTAAACAAGGTTATTACAAGCGATATGGATGGCGATGCAATTGGCGGCGCAATAAACCTTGTTACCAAGAATACCCCATACAAACCGCTCTTCAACATTACAGCAGGAAGCGGCTACAACTGGATAAGCAACAAGATGCAGCTTAACCTTGGCGGCACCTGGGGCCAACGCTTCTTTAAGGACAAACTTGGAATAATGCTCTCCGCATCTTACCAGAACGCGCCTGCCGGCAGCGACAACACAGAGTTTGCATACCTTGTAAAGGACGACCAGGTGGTAATAGATGAGATTCAGATAAGGCAGTACTACGTTACCAGAGAGCGTCAGAGCTACTCTCTCTCGTTGGATTATGATATAAGCCCAAAACACAAAATCTACTTTAAAGGCATCTACAACCGCAGAAACGACTGGGAGAACAGATATAGGATAACCTATAAGGCAATAAGCGACGGCGCAAAGAAGATGAGCGCAAGAATACAGACAAAGGGTGGTTCCGATTCAAACAAGAATGCGCGTCTGGAGAGACAGCAGACAATGGATTTCTCACTTGGAGGAGAGGACCAGTTTGGAAGGCTTAAGATGACCTGGAACGGCTCCTATGCAAGAGCCACAGAGGATAGACCGGACGAGCGTTACTTCGACCTCCAGCTTAAGAAGCAGACATTTGAAATAGTTGACGCATTTGAGAGACAGCCATACACCACCACAGTTGTAGACCCCACAGATGGCGGCAGCTGGGGAGTAAAGGAGATAACCAACTCCGACCAGAAGATAAAGGAGAGCGAATACAAGGCAAGAGTGGACTTTACCCTCCCGATAGTGAGCGGCAAATATGGCAACACCCTTAAATTTGGAGGAAAGTTCACACGCAAGAACAAGAGCAGAGAGACACTCTGGTATGACTACACAGACTGGTATGAGGATAATTACGACAAAGAGTACACCAATCACTACACTCTTCAGGTAAGAGACGGATTTATGCCGGGCAGCCAGTATCAGAAGGCCAACTTTGTAAGCAAAGAGTATCTGGGTTCATTCAACTTTAACCGCGCCAACGGCGAGCAGGTATATGAGGAGTCCTCTTCCGATTACTCTGCAAGAGAGAGCATAACTGCAGCATATCTCAGGTGGGACCAGAAGCTTGGAAAGGGAATGCACCTTATGGCGGGTTTGAGGCTGGAGGCAACACACCTCTCCTATCAGGGACTTATTTGGGATGTTAACGAAGATACAAAAGAGGAGTCACTTACTCCAACCGAGCGCGCAAGCAACAACTACACAACATTTCTTCCAAGCCTTCTCTGGAAATGGGACATTAACGACTCTTGGAGATTAAGGGCAGCCTTTACAAAGACACTTGCAAGACCTAAATACTCATACCTTATCCCAAGCGTAGGAATAGATACAAAGAGCGGCAGCAGAACAGAGATTACAATAGGTAACCCGGACCTTAAGCCGGCCATCTCCTACAACTATGACCTTGAGGCAGAGTACTACTTT
>SFUD01000231.1 GCA_004561775.1 bacterium
AGATAGTCCAGCAGAGCGGGAATCTCACTCTCCACAAAGCCCAGTCTATGCATTCCGGTATCCAGTTTTATATGCACAGGATACCTCTCTATTCCATTCTTCTCCAAATGACTGTTAAAGAGATCCAAAGCCTCTACTGTAGGAATGGCAGGCTCCAGATTGTTATCTGTCATCTCCTGGAAATAGTCCACTCCGGCAGTAAGAACAATGATAGGGGTCTTTACAATTCCGCCCTGGCGCATTGTAACACCCTCTACTGCGTGGGCAACTGCAAAATAGTCCACGCCCAACTTCTCCACCTCTTTTGCAACGCAAACGGAACCGTGTCCGTATGCATTAGCCTTCATAAGAACAAGAAGTTTTGTCTCAGGCTTAAGCTTGGATCTGAAATAGTTTAAATTATGCACAATATTGCGGCGACTTATCTCTAATTGTGCAAAAGAATTATGACCGGTGCTCATAATAAATGGTACATTAAATGGTTGTTGTTATTACATAAGTTTTGAGAAGAAGTCGTTGCCCTTGTCATCTACAAGAATAAATGCAGGGAAGTTCTCCACCTCTATCTGCCAAATTGCCTCCATACCAAGCTCTGGATACTCAAGGCATTTTACGCTCTTTATGTTATCCTTTGCAAGAATTGCTGCAGGACCGCCTATGCTGCCAAGGTAGAAGCCGCCGTGCTTTTTGCAGGCATCTGTAACCTGCTGGCTGCGGTTACCCTTTGCAATCATAATCATACTTCCGCCATTCTCCTGGAAGAGGTCTACATAGCTGTCCATACGGCCGGCTGTTGTAGGACCGAACGAACCGCTTGCCATTCCCTTAGGGGTCTTTGCAGGGCCGGCGTAGTAGATTGGATGGTCTTTGATATACTGAGGAAGTCCCTCGCCCTTCTCAATTCTCTCGCGGAGTTTTGCGTGGGCAATATCTCTTCCAACTATAATGGTTCCGTCCAAAAGGAGGAATGTAGAGACAGGATATTTTGAGAGGTCTGCAAGAACCTCCTTCATAGGGCGGTTGAGGTTAATCTTTACACCGCTGTTGTAGAGAGATTTGGATTTGAGCGCGCTCTCAGGGATAAGGCGTGCAGGGTTTGTATCCAGTTTCTCCAACCAAATGCCATCCTTGTTAATCTTACCCTTAATGTTTCTGTCTGCAGAGCAGCTTACTCCCATTCCTACAGGGCAGGATGCGCCGTGGCGAGGTAATCTTATTACACGGATATCGTGAGCAAGATACTTGCCGCCAAACTGTGCGCCAAGGCCAATCTTATACGCAGCCTGAAGCAACTTCTGCTCCATCTCCACATCGCGGAAGGCCTGGCCCTTCTCGCTGCCTGTTGTAGGAAGGCTGTCGTAATATTTTGCAGATGCAAGTTTTACGGTCTTCAGGTTGGTCTCTGCAGAGGTGCCTCCAATAACAAATGCAATGTGATATGGAGGGCAGGCTGCTGTGCCAAGTGTCTTCATCTTCTCAATAAGGAAGTTCTCCAACTTGCCCGGTGTGAGCAGAGCCTTTGTCTCCTGATAGAGATAGGTCTTGTTTGCAGAACCGCCGCCCTTTGCAATAAAGAGGAACTTGTACTCATTGCCATCCACTGCGTAGAGGTCTATCTGAGCAGGCATATTGTTGCCGGAGTTCTTCTCCTTGAACATATCAAGCGCAAGTGTTTGTGAATAGCGGAGGTTATCTGTTGTATAGGTATCAAATACACCGTGTGAGATGGCAGCCTCGTCTCCACCTCCGGTATAGACATTCTGGCCCTTCTTTCCTATAACTATTGCTGTACCTGTATCCTGACACAAAGGGAGCTGTCCGTTTACGGCAACATTTGCATTCATAAGGAAAGTAAGTGCCACAGCCTTGTCATTCTCACTTGACTCCGGGTCTGAGAGAATCTTGGCAACGCTCTCGTTGTGCTCCGGACGAAGCATAAAGGCAACATCGTGAAAAGCCTGGCGCGCAATAAGCCTCAAGCCCTCAGGATCTACCTTAAGCATCTCCTGGTCACCGCATTTGAATGTAGAAACATAATCTTTGGTCACAAGACGATACTCTGTGGTATCCTTGCCCATTGGGAACATCTCGTTATACTCGAATTCCATAATTTTTATAATGTTAGATTATACTTATTATTATTTGTAGCAAAAAATCATTTCACATTT
>SFUD01000232.1 GCA_004561775.1 bacterium
CGCATCTGTTTTGCGTGCAACAAATGAATTTGGAATGGGAAGAATGAAGTCAGAAATATTAAATGAGAATCCGGAACAGGTAACCTCCACGAAGGAGCGCCTTGTTAAGTGCGTAAAGGAGGTTTTGCCCTCCACTACAAAGACCTGCATCTGGTTGTTGAAGATTACTATTGGAGTCTCTGTACTCATCCTATTTATGAGATACTTTAAGATTCTGCCTTGGTTATCTGCAACGCTGGGGCCTCTCTTCAATCATTTTGGGCTGCCGGGTGAGGCGGCGCTGGCTTATGTCTCCGGCTATTTTGTAAATATGTATGCAATGCTTGCCATTGCTGGTTCTATGGATTTAACGGCAAGGGCCGCCAATCCGGTGCGGGTTGTAATAACCAGAACCTTGGCCGGTTTTGTATTAGCCTTTGTTCTTAATCTTATTCTACCCCTCTCCCAGAGCGATATTGCAATGCTGGGCGGGGCCGTTGGGGAGAGTGAGGCAGCCGTGGCGAGCGTTGCCGAAGCACCTGCGGGCGTGGCACCCGCAGCCGGAGCACCTGCTACCGTGGCAAGCATAACCGAGGCACCTGCCGCCGTGCAGCCGCTCTTTAAGGAGTTGGCGGTTGAGTGGTGCTACTCTACGCTCTCTATTCTTGTTAAGATGACGCTGCTTATCTATTCACTTGCAATACTGCAGCGGATACTCTCAGAGTTTGGTGTGATAAGGTGGGTCTCAAAGTTTCTCAAGCCGCTGCTGCTGCTCTTTGGGCTGCCTGCAAGATGCTCTTTCCTCTGGATTGTTGCCAACATTCTGGGAATTGCCTATGGCGGTGCGGTAATGATGGAGGAGGTGCGTGCAGGAAAGCTGAGCCTTAGAGACATAAAACTTGTAAATCAGCATATAGGAATATCTCACAGCAACCTTGAAGACCTTACGCTGGTTGCCTCAATAGGCGGTATTTGGTGGGTTATGCTTTTGTCCCGATGGGCGGGCTCATTTATACTTGTTTGGGGATACAGAGCGGAGATGGCAATAAGGAAAAAATTATTAACTTTGCAGACTAAAACTACCTTGTAAAAGTGGATAGAGTAAAATGTCTCATAATAGGCAGCGGACCTGCAGGTTACACAGCTGCCATATATGCCTCCAGAGCCAATTTGGCCCCTCTTCTTTTTGAGGGCATGCAACCTGGCGGACAGCTAACTACAACAACAACCATTGAGAATTTTCCGGGATACCCAAATGGCATAGATGCCACAGAGATGATGGGTAAGATGAGAGAGCAGGCCATAAACCTTGGCGCCGACGTGCGTTACGGCACCGTTACAGAGTGCAATCTTCAGGAGAGACCCTTCAAAGTTGTGGTGGATGGCGACAAAGAGTTTCTGGCAGAGTCGCTCATCATAGCAACAGGCGCCTCCGCAAAATATCTTGGTCTGCCAAGCGAGGAGAAGTTTAAGGGTATGGGCGTCTCCGCCTGCGCAACCTGCGACGGATTCTTCTACAGAAAGAGGGTTGTAGCCGTTGTCGGCGGAGGAGATACAGCCTGCGAAGAGGCAACCTACCTTGCATCGCTCTGCAGCAAGGTCTATCTTATTGTAAGAAGAGACCAGCTGAGGGCATCTGTTGCAATGAGGGAGAGAGTAACCTCCAACCCAAAGATAGAGATTCTTTGGAACACCAACACAAAGGAGGTGCTTGGAGACTCCAACGGAGTTACCGGAATAGTTGTGGAGAACAACAAAAGCGGCGAACAGAGGGAGATTGCACTTGAGGGATTCTTCCTTGCAATAGGTCACCATCCCAATTCCGAACTCTTTGCAAAATATCTGAATCTGGACAAAGAGGGCTATATAAAAACAGAGGAGAACTCCTCTGCAACCAATATCCCCGGAGTCTTTGCTGCCGGAGATGTGATGGATCCAAAATACAGACAGGCCATTGTTGCAGCTGCCAGCGGATGCAAGGCTGCCATGGATGCCGAGAAATTTGCCCCGGCGATCCCGATGAAGGAAACAAGCAATACAAAGGTATCGTAAGAGGTGGCAGTATCCTGCAGGGCGTTGCCTAGGCCGATAATGGGCAGCAGGAGCAGTGCCGTGGTGATAAAAGTGGAATTTTTGCCGCCGATGAGTCCGGGTAGATAGGTATAGAGGAGTCTGCCTGTAGCGCCAACGAGTCCAGACAGGGCGGCTAGGGTGAAAATCTGCTCGTTGGTAAAGTGAAAGCCAACACTATTCAGCTTGGGGCAATCGTTGCCCAGAGTGTCCAGACGACAAAGGACAAGGTAAGAGCCCAGGTGGAGGTATAGAGATTTTGGTTGGCAATCTTTTTGCCAAAGGCGTTCCAGAAGG
>SFUD01000233.1 GCA_004561775.1 bacterium
CTTGTTATTTGCCTTTACAGGCCATACGGCGGCAGGAGAGAGCATACGGCTGCCCTTGTTGCTCCAGCTCCACTGCAACTTGCCGTTGGCAGGGTTGAGGGAGTAGAGGGTATTGCTCCAATCTCCTATAATTACCTGTTTTGCATCTACATAGGGTTTTGCCTCAATAAAGCCATTAATCTTGTCATATTGCCAAAGCAGTTTTCCGCTCTTAAGCTCCAGCGCCCTGAACCTATTGTCTGAGGCGCCAATGAAGACCTTGCCTCCATAGATTGCAGGAGAGCCCAGCACAGACTTCTCACAGGCAAAACGCCATACCACTTTGCCTGTTGTGCTGTTGAGCGCATAAATGATATTATCTGTGCAGCCAACCACTACAATATTTCCGGAGAGTGCCGGGGTGGAGAAGATTTTGCCGCCCGCTCTATAACTCCAGAGCTTTGCGCCTGTAGAGGCATCAAGGGCATATATTATTCCCGATGTATTGGCATATATTACCTTGTTGCCTGCCATAATTGCGCCTGAGCCGATATCTGAATTATCCTCCACTCTCCACAGCTCTTTAACATTTGGGTAGAGGGCATTAACGGAATAATCGGGACGGGGATATTTGACATCTGTCTCAAAAGGCACCCCTTTGCTCATTCTTAAGGTGTGCCAAGGAGATTTGGTGAAGGGCTTGCCTGCTCTCTTCTCATCCTTTGGCGCGGCTATTCGCTCGCTGAAGGTTATTGTGGAGCCGCTTACCTTAACAATGTTGTATCCGGCACCCTCTTTTCCTGCTCTAAGGCTGGATCTGCCAATAATGCCGGGCACTCCCTCGTACTCCATAGCTCTGTTCTGATGCCAGTGTCCGCTCATAATAAGCTGGGTGTTCATTCTCTTAACCCTATCCAGCACCTGGAACCAGTTGAGCATAGAGGTATCCATAGGATAGTGGTTTATGAAGAAGACAGGCTGCTCCTTTGGAACTGCCTCTGCAAGGGAGTCCAGCCATACTATGGCATCTCTGGGCAGCAGGGCAGGCGCCATACGCATATTTGGGCCGCTGTTGCTGCCAATGAATTTTATGCCGCCCTCCTCAAAATCGAAGTGCTCATAGCCAAATACCTTTACAAAGGTGTTGCAGCCGCTCTCGGACCATTTGGAGTCGTGATTGCCTGCCACTATATAATAAGGTATGGTCATCTTGTCCAAGATGGATTTGGCAAGTTTAAGCTCCTTGTCTGAGCCAAAGTCTGTAATGTCGCCTGCAATTATGGCAAACTTAAGGGCTTTGTTGGAGTTGATGTCTGCAACGCAGGCGTTCAGGTCCTCTATTGAGCCGGCTCCCTCTGCAATGTGAAGGTCTGAGAGGTATGCAAAGGAGAAGTTTGGCTGGTTCTTTGGTGGTGTAAATGAGAGTACAGAGATGAGCAGAGCAATAAGAGCAACAGCTCCGCAGAGACTCTTTGCAGATTTGAAAATAGTCTTTCTCATAGGTGGTCAAGCCTTAAAAAATGATTTTGTAAAGAAGTGTTTCCGCAGCCAATACTCAAAGAGAGGGTCTGTAATCTTGCCCTCGCGTTTCTCGTTAAAGGAGATGATCTCCTTCTTGGTAAGGGCCTCGCGCACCCTGTTTACGTTGGCAGAGGAGTTAAGTTTATACTGCTCCAGAATATCCACGCTGGAGAACTTGGTTACACCGCTCATTACCGCCTGCAGAAACCTTAACTGGTGGCGGCTGAGCCCGCATATTATATAGTGGAAGCGGAACTCGTAGATGCTGATTAGAGCGTTAAGCCCCTCTTGAAGGATGTTTTCCGAAATATATCCTCTTGTAAGGTTAAAGCAGATGGAGGCAAGCTGTTGCGCGTAATATGGATTTCTGCCAACGGTGTTGTAGAGTTTAAGAGCGGTATCGGGCTGTATTACCTTTCCGGATTTGAGAAAAGATTTTACCAGAAACTCTGTAAACTGTCCCGGCGCTATTGTATCCAACTTGAACTCCTTTGCAAAGCCGTAATACTGTTTCCGCTGGTGGAAGATTTCGTTCATTGCATTGTAGTGGTCTCCGCTTATCACGTAGTTCACATTCTTCTGCTTGCGCCAGGAGTTGTCTGTTACCTTAAGAAAATGCTGGGCATCCTCCAAAAGGAGCAGGTCCTGGAAATTGCGGA
>SFUD01000234.1 GCA_004561775.1 bacterium
GGCTCTTCCCGCAGCAGATGGAGCTTAAGTTCCCTTATGTTACCCTGGGTGTGCCTCAGCCTTTGGTGGCGGGAAGTGCTAATCCCGATGCTACCGTCTTTCACGGCACACCAGTCTCAAGGGGCATTGCATCCGGAGTTGCAAGAGTGGTAAGGGATGAGAATGATGCCGCAAAGTTGCAGAAGGGGGAGATAATGATAGCAGCCTGCACAGATATAGGCTGGACCCCATACTACAACAGCATTGCCGGCCTGGTAACAGAGATTGGTTCTGCCCTCTCTCACGGCATAGTGGTTGCGCGCGAGTACGCACTGCCCTCTGTTGTAAATGTGCCTAATGTGCTGCAAGAGGTAAAGACCGGAGACTTTGTTACCATAGATGGCAACAGAGGCACGCTCTATATAGATAGGCGTGCCTCCTAGTTATGCCTGCCGCTTGGCAGCAGATTATTTCATCTTGTTTATAAGAGCATCTGTCTTTGGATCTCTGCCGCGGAAATTGCGGTAGAGTACATCCGCATCCTCTATGCCTCCTCTGGAGAGTATCTGATCTCTGAATCTGTGAGAAATCTCCTTGTTGAAGATTCCCTTCTCCTTAAAGAGTTCAAAAGCGTCTGCCTCAAGTACTTCTGCCCATTTGTAGGAGTAGTAGCCTGCGGCATATCCGCCAGTGAAGATGTGTGAGAAGGCTGTGGAGAAGCAAACTCCAGGAAGAGAGGGCAATACGGCGGTCTTTGCAGAGGCGCTCTTTTCAAAGCTCTCCACATCTGTCTCTGCCGGGAATTGGCCGTGCATATGCCACTCCATATCTGTTATTCCATATCTCAACTGTCCCAGGCAGTAGTACCCGGAGAGGTAATACTTGGAATCAACAATCTTCTTAACAAGGTCATCGGGAATAATCTCACCTGTTTTGTAGTGTTTTGCAAAGGTTGCAAGATATTCCTCTTCTGTTGCCCAATTCTCCATTATCTGGCTTGGAAGCTCCACAAAGTCGCGGGCAACGTTGGTGCCGGTAAGCGAGCCATAGTGCCCCTCTGCAAGCATTCCGTGGAGGGCGTGTCCAAACTCGTGCAGGAAGGTTGAGACCTCGTCGAAGGTAAGCAGGGAAGGCTCATTCTCTGTAGGTTTGCTGAAGTTCATTACAAGAGAGACAATTGGCCTCTCCTCCACTCCCTCTGCATTGAAGTGCTGTCCGCTGAACTCTGTCATCCAGGCGCCTCCGCGCTTGCTCTCTCTTGGGAAGAAGTCCAGATAGAGCAGTGCAAGGTGTCTGCCGCTCTCCTCCTGCACATCATATACCCTAACATCCTTGTGGTATACAGGCAAGTCTTCTGCAGGTATAAATTTAAGACCATAGAGTGAGTCTGCAAGAGCAAAGACCGCCTTCTCCACATTGTCCAGTTTGAAGTACGGTTTAAGCATCTCGTCGCTTATCTCATATCTCTCCTTTTTTAACTTCTCTGAGTAGTATGAGAAATCCCACGGCATAAGTTCTCCCTGCAGACCATTCTCCTTTGCGTATTTGGAGATCTCCTTAACATCGCGGAGTGCCAGAGGTTTGGCCTTGTCCAGCAGATTCTGCAGCAGCTCCTCTACTGCAGCAGGGCTCTTTGCCATTCTGTCAAATGTGGCATACTCCGCATAATTCTTATAACCCAAGAGATGGGCCATCCTATCCCTAAGGTTGAGAATCTTTATGATATTCTCCCGATTATCAAACTCACCGCCAAATGCCCTTGTCTGGTATGCCTTGTACATCTGCTCTTTAAGAGCTCTGTTGCTGCTATATTGCATAAAGGGACCATAGCTTGGGTATTGCAATGTAAAGAGCCATCCCGAAGTATCTCTCTGCTTTGCTTCAAATGCCGCCGCTTCCAATACAAAATCAGGAAGTCCCTCCAACTCTGTGCTGTCTGTAACAAGGAGTGTAAAGGCATTGGTTGCTGCAAGCACATTCTCTCCAAATTTCAACTGAGTGAGGTCCAGCTCCTGCCTAATCTTGGCAAACTCCTCTTTCTGCTCTTTGTTAAGGTTTGCTCCATTGTTTGCAAAGCTTTTGTAGGTCTCCTCCAGCAATTTGGCATCCTCCTGATTGAGGTTGAGCGATTCTTTGGCTTCATATACAGCTTTTACCCTCTCAAAGAGTTTCTCTTGCAACAATTGTATTCTCAAAAGTAGGGGCATCGGGATTATTGGCAATAGCCTCAATCTCTCTTCTTCCCTCTGCAATGCCCTCCCTTAACGCAGGAAGGTAGTGCTCTGTCTTTATCTTGTCAAAGGCAGGAGCATTGAATCTGTTGCCGGATGGGGTAAGTAGCGGATTTTCCATTTTGTTGTTACATGCAAAGAGTGCAACTGCGCAAACTAAGGCAGTTGATAGTCGTGTTACTATTCTCATATTATATTATTGTGCTTGTATTACAAGGTATTTTGTCTGCTCCCAGAAGGCATCCGGGTTGGAGATTGTAAGCACCATCTCGTTATCCACCTT
>SFUD01000235.1 GCA_004561775.1 bacterium
GATTATGGTTGGCTTCCTTCCCGATGGCACAATTCAGGATATCTCCGTGCTTTCGCACAGCGAGACTCCTGGTCTTGGCGCCAAGATAGACAACGGCGATGGTGCCTTCAGAGTACAGTTCCAGGGCAAAAACCCTGCAGACTTCAAGCTTGCTGTAACAAAAGAGGGCGGCAATGTTGATGCCATTACAGCATCTACAATCACCTCAAAGGCATTCTGCAAAGCTGTTACTCTGGCCTATGACGCATTTAAGAATATAGCTCCAGAGGAGAAGGAGGTTCCATTCAAATTGGTTGCCACACCTGCTCAGGAGAGTGCTGAGCCCGCAGCTGAATCTGCAGCAGCGCCAGCAACTGAGCCTGCGCCAGCAACTGAGCCAGTTAAATAATAACATTCTAAAAACTTAAGATATGAGTAAATTAGGTATAATAACAAAGGGTATTATTAAGGAGAACCCTACATTCGTTCTTGTTTTGGGAATGTGTCCTACCCTTGGTACCACCACCTCCGCAATTAACGGTATGGGTATGGGTCTGGCAACAATGGTTGTGCTTATCCTCTCAAATATGGTGATATCAGCTGTTGCTCCACTTATTCCAGACAAAGTAAGAATTCCAAGCTATATTGTCATCATTGCTGCATTTGTAACCGCAGTTCAGTTTATAATGCAGGCTTATGTACCGGACCTCTACGCAACCCTGGGACTCTTCATTCCACTTATTGTGGTTAACTGTATTGTTCTTGGCAGAGCAGAGGCCTTTGCAAACAAGAACTCTATTCTCGATTCCGCATTGGACGGCATTGGAATAGGACTTGGCTTTACAATATCTCTCACAGCCATTGGCTTTATGAGAGAATTGCTTGGCGATTTGGCAATATTCGGCAACAAACTTATTGATGCCGACGGTATGATTGCCTTCATCCTTGCGCCGGGAGCCTTCCTTGTTCTTGGTTATCTTATGGTTCTTTTCAACAAAATAAAAGCTAAATAGGGTAGATTATGGAATATATACTTATCATTATTTCTGCAGTATTCGTAAACAATGTAGTACTGACACAGTTCCTTGGAATCTGTCCTTTCCTTGGCGTTTCCAATAAGGTAACAACAGCCTTCGGAATGTCCGGAGCAGTAACATTCGTTATGGCTATCGCCACACTGGTAACCTGTCTGGTACAAAGATATCTGCTTGAGGCATTCGGCATAGAGTTTATGCAGACAATTGTCTTCATTCTTGTAATTGCCGCACTGGTTCAGATGGTAGAGATTGTACTCAAAAAAGTGAGTCCATCCCTCTATCAGGCACTCGGAATCTTCCTTCCGCTCATCACAACAAACTGCTGCGTACTTGGAGTAGCAATTATGGTTGTATCCAAAGAGTTTTCGTTTGGTGGCGGAGAGGCACATATGCTCAACCTTGCCCAGTCTGTTGTATATGCAGTAGCATCCGCAATAGGTTTTGGCATAGCGCTGGTACTCTTTGCCGGCTTGCGTGAGCAGCTGGAGCTTGCCAATGTTCCTAAATCCTTCAAGGGTATTCCAATTGCGCTTATTACAGCCGGAATCCTTGCAATGGCATTTATGGGCTTCTCAGGACTTGTATAGTAAAAATCGGGAAGAGTAACCTCGCTCGGAGCCTCCTCCGCAACAAATGGGGAGCCTGCACCGCAGCAAAGGGGACTCTTCCCCTTTTTTATGCTTAACAAAAAACAGAATAAAATTATGCAAAGAGCAGAAATACAGAGATTAATGTCGGCATTAGAGATAGAGGCTCTGATGCGAGAAGAGAGAATAGACGAAGCATACGACAGACTTCTGGACCTTGTAAAAAAGGAGCCGCTCAATGCACATGGCTGGTACCTTCTTGGCACAATCTACAGACGCCACGGAATGTGGATGGAAGCAATAGAGGCCTTCAGCCATTCCAAAATAATAGAACCAACCGGCCCTGCCTCAAAGGCCTTGGAATCAATCTACGACATCCTCAACTCCTCCTCCCAAGCCGGAATGATACCCTAACCCGCACGCGCCGTCAGGTGCAACGGTGGTAGGCTGCTGCGACAGGCAACGGCATCTGGCACAGCGGCTGCGCAGGTGCAGCGGCGAGCAACGGCAGCTGGCACAGCGGTTGCGCAGGTGCAGCGGCG
>SFUD01000236.1 GCA_004561775.1 bacterium
GGAGAGATAAAAAGAGATAATTATTTGTTGATTATATATAGATGAAGAATTTTGTTGAGGAACTTAAGTGGAGAGGTATGATCCACACTATTATGCCGGGGACGGAGGAGCAGCTTATGAAGGAGCGCACATCTGCTTATGTGGGGATTGACCCTACTGCGGATTCGTTGCATATAGGTCACCTGGTGGGTATTATGATGCTTAAGCATTTTCAGGCCTGCGGGCATAAGCCTATTGCGCTTGTGGGCGGAGCAACCGGTATGATTGGCGACCCTTCTATGAAGAGTCAGGAGCGCAAACTCTTGGATGAGGAGACTTTGAGGCATAACCAGGAGGGAATTAAGGCCCAGCTGGCAAAGTTTCTGGATTTTGATTCCGGCGAGCCTAATGCCGCTTTGCTTGTGAACAATTATGATTGGATGAAGAACTTCTCTTTCCTGGAGTTCATTAGAGATATAGGAAAGCATATTACCGTAAATTATATGATGAGCAAGGACTCTGTAAAGCAGCGTCTCAATAATGAGAGCAGAGAGGGTATGTCCTTTACCGAGTTCTCCTACCAGCTTGTGCAGGGATATGATTTCTTCCATCTTTATCAGGAGATGAACTGCAAACTTCAGATGGGCGGCAGCGACCAATGGGGTAATATTACTACCGGCACCGAGCTTATCCGCAGGAAGTTGGGCGGCGAGGCCTACGCTCTTACCTGCCCGCTCATAACCAAGGCAGACGGCAAGAAGTTTGGCAAGACAGAGAAGGGAAATATCTGGTTGAATGCAGATTACACATCGCCTTACACCTTCTATCAGTTCTGGCTGAATGTAAGCGACGAGGATGCGGAGAAGTATATTAAGATATTTACAATGCTCTCTAAGGAGGTGATTGACGCAGCCGTTGCAGAGCATCAGCAGGCTCCTCACCTTAGGTCTCTCCAGAAATTGCTTGCAAAGGAGATTACCATTATGGTTCACGGCGAGCAGGAGTACAACAAAGCTGTGGAGGCCTCCGGCATTCTCTTTGGCAACGCAACCTCAGAGGCACTGAAGAGATTGGATGAGAAGACCTTCCTGGCAGTCTTTGACGGTGTGCCTCAGTTCAACCTCTCAAAGGATAAACTGGGCGGCAATATTCTGGATATTCTTGCCGTTGAGTCCAAGGTCTTTGCATCCAAGGGAGAGGCAAGAAAGATGGTGCAGGCCAACGGCCTTAGCATTAACAAGGAGAAGTTTACAGATATTAACGGCACTCTGGGCGCAGAGCTGCTCATTAATGGAAAGTATATCCTTGTACAGAAGGGTAAGAAGCAATATTTTATATTAAAGTATGAATAGTAACAGTAACAGGCCGCAGAAGGTTGCCAGAGAGTTGCAGCGCCATATAGCAGAGATAATCAGAAGCAAAGGTATGGCTGCCTACGACGGCGCTATGGTAACGGTAAGTGAGGTTAGGGTGAGTCCCGATCTCTCTTTTGCCAAGGTCTTTGTGAGCATCTTCCCCTCAGAAAAGAGTGGCAAGGTTATGGAGATGCTTGAGGCTCAGACCAGGCAGATTAGAGGCGAGTTGGGCCGCATTGTGGCAAAACAGCTAAGGATTGTGCCCGAGATAGCCTTCACCCTGGATACCTCTCTGGACTATGCGGAGCATATAGACCAACTGCTTAAAAACTCTTGAGATTTCTCTTTCACATAGCCTGGAGATACCTCTTTGCAAAGAAATCACACAATGTGATTAACATAATCTCCACCATCAGCGCCATAGGAATAGCATTGGGATGTATGGTGCTGGTGGTGATTTTGTCTGTCTACAACGGCTTCGACAATCTTATAAAATCTCTCTACAACTCCTACTCTCCCAACTATATTATAGAGGCCGCCAAGGGCAAGAGCTTCACGGCAGATGAGGCGCTTATCGGGAAGATAAGAGAGCAGGAGAGCACTCTGGCAATTGCCCCTCTTGTGCAGGATAATATCTTTTGCACTTATAATGGGTCGCAGTCTGTGGCAACGCTCTGCGGGGTTGATTCTCTCTTTTTGCAGAGAAGCAGACTCGCCGATTATATTGTGGATGGCAGTTTCAGCACCGGCTTGGGCGAGATTAACGGCGCCATTGTAAGCTCCAAATAACGCTTGGAATCCGCTGCAGGTTTACAACGCCGCTTATGCTCTATTATCCAAAAATGAGGCGCAACACAGCAGCCAGCACAGCAGCCAGCACAGCAGCCAGCAAAGCAGCTACCACCGCAGCCAGCACAGCAGCCACAGCCTACGCAGCTGCAGGCAATATGCAAGAACTGCTATCTATACTTAAAGCGCACCCGTCGGGAACAATACAGCTTGAGAAGAGTTTTGACAACGGCCTGGTTTATATTGGCATAGAGAGGGCGCGTCAGCTCTTGCAATTTAAAGAGAATGAGGTTAGTGCGCTCTATCTCTATGGCCCTGCAGGAAGGGAGGAGGAGGC
>SFUD01000237.1 GCA_004561775.1 bacterium
CAACCCTTTATAAGATTCTCGTCTCTCTTGGCAGATTCGTCTGCAAGGGGAAGATTCTTACCAAGGTCTATGATATACTCATACTTGTCCATCCAATCCGTAAAGAGTGCGAACTCATCTATTATCGCCTGCTCCTCCTGTTGTATAGTCATAACTCTCTCTTCTTTATAGAGCCTAGTAGTGGACTCGAACCACCAACCTCAAACTTACGAAGTTTGCACTCTACCATTGAGTTAACTAGGCATACTTTTCTTGGCGTGCAAAGATATATAAAAAACTTAATAATAAAACATTAAAGTAACATTGCGAGCGCTCTCTTAAGCCCCTCTACATATAATTCCGCCTCCTGCAGGGTATTATATGGAGCAAAAGAGGCACGCAGCATACCGGTAATGCCATATCGGGACATTACAGGCTCTGCGCACATCATTCCACTTCTTGCCGCAATTCCCAGTTTATCAAGTATTTGCGCTATATCACCAGAATTGCACCCCTGCACATTTATAGAGAAGAGCGGAATTTTCCTGCTTATATCTGCGGGGATACCATAAAGACGCACTCCATTAATTTTTGGAAGTGCCTCCAGCAGATATTCCACAATTGCACGCTCGCTCTCTGCCACATCTCTGCCCATCTCCCCCTTGCGCAGCAATGATGCATATTCCAGCGCAGGCGCAAGTGCGGCATTGGCAATGAAATTTGGCGTGCCTGCCTCAAACTTGAGCGGCAGCGGGGCATAAGTGGTCTTTTGGAATGTTACAGTTCCAACCATATCTCCACCTCCCATATATGGCGGCATCTCTTCCAGCCACTTGCGTTTGCCGTATAGCACGCCGGAACCAGTCTCTCCATAAATTTTATGCGCAGAGAAGGCATAAAAGTCACAATCAAGCGCCTTCACATCTACCTTCTGATGCACAATTCCCTGCGCGCCGTCCAAAAGCACCGGAATATTGCAGCTGTGCGCGGCCTCTATAAGCTTCTCTACAGGATTCACTATTCCAAGCACATTGGAGATATGAGTTGCAGCAACAATCTTAACCTCTTTGCTTAGCAGAGCGGGCAGCGCCTCCATCTCCCACTCCCCATTATCCTTAATGGGAAGCACAACTATCTCTGCGCCACAGGCAGAGGCGGCCAGCTGCCAAGGCACAATGTTGGAGTGATGCGAATCTGCAGTTATTAGAATCTTATCTCCCTTACCTATGTATCTTCTTGAAAAAGAGCTTGCTACAAGATTAATAGAGGCTGTTGTTCCCGATGTGAATATTACGCACTCCCTCTCCGAAGCATTTATAAAGGATGCCGCTGCGGTGCGGGCTGCCTCATAAAGCTCTGTGGCGCGGTCGCTTAGGGTGTACATTGCCCTGTGCACATTTGCATTGGTTAAACTGTTCATTCTATTGAGCAGCTCCAGAACACTCTTTGGTTTTTGCGATGTGGCAGCATTGTCCAAATAGACCAGCTGCTTGCCCCAAAATTGTTGGGCTAGGGCGGGAAAATCTGCCCTTATCCTCTCCAAATTCTCTTTTTGCAATGCACACATATCTAATATTCAATAAATTAACTCTAAAACTATATAACAATCTTTTAATACAAAAGTAAGAATAGGTTTTTGAATTTTATATCTAAAAAGATGTAAATTTGTAGTGTAACTAATAGAAGAGAGATATGTACGATTACATTAAAGGCACTTTGGAAGAATCCACCCCCACAGAGGCAGTTATAGAGAATAATGGCATTGGCTACAGCCTGCAGATTTCTCTTCAAACCTATACTGCAATTCAGGGGTGCAAAGATGTTCGCCTCTATATATACCACCACCTTAGAGAGGATACAGAGCTCTTTTTTGGTTTCTACAGCAAAGAGGAGAGATCTCTCTTTCTTTTGCTCATAGGTGTAAATGGAATAGGCCCCAACACAGCCAGAATGATGCTCTCTTCCCTCTCCTGCCAGGAACTTACAAATGCAATTCTCACAGGCGATGTGAATAAGATAAAGGGTGTAAAGGGAATAGGTCTGAAGACAGCACAAAGGGTAATTATAGACCTTAAGGAGAGAGTTGGAAAAGGCGATGCCAAGAGCGCCTTATCATTGGCAGAAT
>SFUD01000238.1 GCA_004561775.1 bacterium
AACCTCTGCCGCGCCGGCAGCAAGGCAATCCTTTACTATTGCTCCAATGAGCTGCGGATTGGTATCTGCGGCAAATTCGGGAGCCTTGTCCCAACCTATGTTTGGTTTTACTACAACTTTATCTCCTTTGCTTATGAATCTCTTTATGCCACCCATCTCTGCAATGCCCTTCTTGTACATTGCTTCAGGGGTGCCACCCATTACTGCTACAAGCTGGTTGGATGCATCTGCAAAGGCTTCTGCCTCATCTAAGCCGGAGGTTGCAGCTGCGCCGGCTGCGGTGCCTGCTGCGGATGAGCCTGCTGCGGTGCCTGCTGCGGCACTCTTTATTCCTGTTGCGGTTGCCAAAGAGCCAAGGATGGCTGCGCGAATAAAATCTCTTCTCTCCATAATTGCTGTTATTCTTAATTGTTTTGTGCTTCTATTTAATTTGTGGTGCTATTCTATTGTGCTGTGTTGTTCTATTGTGCTGTGTTGTGCTATGCTGTGCTGTGCTGTGCTGTTCTATTGAGCTTTGCTGTTTTATTGTGCTGCAATTGTGTTTTTGGTGCAATTGTGATTGTGGTACTATTTAGTAACTAGTTCCAGGTCGCGTTTGAGCATTGATTTGGTGAGGTTTGCGGGGATGAAGGCCCAGTTGGCGGGTGCGTCGTAGATGAATTCGCCGCCATCCAGGAAGTAGTTGTATATCATCTCCCTTATACCCGGGAAGCGGTCCAGAACAATGCTCTCTATATTCTTTGTATCTATGCCTGCGCCTTTGCTTATTATGTCGCCGCCGCCATTTGCTCTGTATGAGGTAATGGCAACGCGATATTTAGTCTCAATTACAAATGGTGTGCCGTCTGCTTTGGAGGTTATCTCCACCCTCTGGCCAAATGGCTTTGTAACATCTACAAAGTAGTTTATGCCTTTGGCTGCGTCGAAGTTGAAGGATGGATTCTTAAAGCGGTATTTCCCAGTCTTGGAGTTGTATGTTATGTTGAGCAGAGTATCTGATGTGGTCTTAATGCTCCTTATCCACTGGTCGTAGTTGTACTCCAGGTAATCTTTAATCTCTTTACCCGTCATAGAGATAACGTAGAGGATATTCTCATAAGGGTATATGTTCATAATGGTAGAGTAATCTACCTTGCCCGCAGGAAGCACAACATTGGTCTTAAGCGGAGCAGCAAAAGAGATATCTGCACCGGTGTGCTTAATCTGAATGGTATTTATAAAATTGATGTAGTCCGAGTAGCCTATGAGCGCATCGTTAAAGACAACCGGCCTCTCCAAGGTGCCTATCTGGCGGGTGTTGAACTCCTTTACAAGGTTGTAGTATGGCTCAACAAAGAGGTCATAATCTGGATTGGTGCTCTCATTCTCCATTGATACAACAGAGGGCACAATCTCCTTCTCTACAACTTTGCCCTCCTTGTAGGTAATCTTTATGCTGGTCTTTGAGATATTGCGAGCGTAGGCTCCGCTATTTACAATGCTCACCTGCTGGCCGCTCTTAAGATTCTCTACAGTGGCTGCAAATGGGGTGTGGTCGTGGCTTGTAAAGATAAAATCTACACCTGCCACATTTTGTGCAATATATTTGCCAAGATTCTCTGTCTCAAGCCCCTCTCCGTTGCCGGTGCCGCAGTGAACAGCAATGCCAATAAGGTCTGGACGCTCCCTCTTTGCCACAATCGGGAGAAGGGAGTCTGCCACCTCTACAGGATTTTTAAAGAAGAGGCCCTCATAGAGGCTCTTATCCAGCCAATGGTCTATCCAGTGGGTTGTAAGTCCTATGATTGCAATGCGCAAACCGCCCCTCTCCACAATGGCGTACTCCTTAAAATAGGCTTTGCCACTCTTTACATCAAAGACATTGGCGCCAAGATAGGGGCAATCCAAATCTTTTGCAAGCCTGTCAAACTCGCTATGGCTGGCCTCTATGTCGTGGTTGCCAACAACGCCAAGGTCGTATCCCACAAACTCCATAATATTAGCTAGATAATGCTCTCCGTCGTAGATTGTATCTGTTGCGCTAGGATTATGAGCAAAGAAGGGTGCGCAAGGATCGCCCTGAAGCATATCGCCCACATCTATAAGCA
>SFUD01000239.1 GCA_004561775.1 bacterium
CCAACCTTGCAAACGACCAGAACCAGATTGTGATGAACCTGATGAACAGAATTGCTCGCAAACACGGCTTCGTGGTGCTGTTCCACGAAAAGCCGTTCGACGGCGTGAACGGTTCCGGAAAGCATTGCAACTGGAGCATTGTTACAAATACTGGCATAAACCTTCTCTCGCCCGGCAGAACACCAAGGACCAACCTGCAGTTCCTAAGCTTCTTTACCACCATAATTCGTGCGGTATATGAGCATAACTTCCTGCTTATGAGTTCTGTGGCATCGCTTAACAATATGTACAGACTTGGTGGCAACGAGGCGCCTCCTGCAGTAATGAGCATCTTTATTGGAGAGACCTTGACCAAACTGCTGGATACAATAGAGAACCTCTCAAGCAAGAACCTTACCTCCTCATCTGACAAAGAGGTGAAGGTGCGCTCCAAGATGCACATAGTCAATCAGATTCCGGAGATTCTTCCCGATAATACAGACCGTAACAGAACTTCACCGTTTGCCTTTACAGGAAACAGGTTCGAGTTCCGTGCTGTGGGTTCATCATCAAATGTAGCATCCGCAATCTTTGTGCTCAACACAATTGTAGCAGAGCAGCTTACCCGCTTTAAAAAGCTTGTTGATGCAGAACTTAAGAGGGGCCTGAGCCAGGACAAGGCAATGATGAAGATTATTAAGAGATTCATCTCCGAGTCTAAAGATATAAGGTTTGAGGGTAACGGTTACAGCAAGGAGTGGCACGAGGAGGCAGAGAGAAGAGCTCTTAAGGCCATAAAGAGCGCTCCAGAGGCTTACGAGGAGTATATCACACCTAAGTCCATCAAACTCTTTGAAGAGCAGAATGTTCTTACAGAGCGTGAGGTGCACGCAAGATATGATGTTCTTAATGAGATATTTGTAAAGAAACTTCAGATAGAGGCGCGTGTAATCGGAGACCTTGTAACCAACCACGTTATACCAACCGCCGTTACATACCAGAACAGGCTGATAGAGAACGTAAAGGGTCTGAAGGAACTCTATCCCGACGAGTATCAGGAGCTTGCCAAGACCCAGCTCTACCACATCGGCAAAATCTCCAAATACATCAACGCCCTGCATCAGGATGTCTCGGCATTGATAGATGCCCGCAAGGTTGCAAATGTAATAGAGGATATTCACCAGAAGGCGCTTGCCTACAACAAGACTGTCTTCCCATATATGGAGAAGATTCGTCGCAGCGCAGACAAGTTGGAGATGATTATCGACGACGAACTCTGGCCGCTTCCTAAGTACCGCGAGCTGCTCTTCTTCAGGTAGCGCTTCGCCCTGCGGCGGCGGGCCGCTTCGCAGGTTGTTGCTTCGCGGTTGGCGGGCCGCAATGTTATAAGTATATTCACTCTAATTGTTATTTTTCTTGCGCAGCCGGCATTGGGGTCACAAGCCTCTGTGCCGGGTTGCTTTTTCTGTGCCAACGATCGGTGCTAGCTCGCCGTTTCTTTCTGGCGCCCAGCGGAGCGACTTCTGTGCATCTGCTGCATCGCAACGTCTTCTGCGCATCTGCTGCATCGCAGCGTCTTCTGCGCATCTGCTGCATCGCAGCGGCTTCTGCGGAGCGGCAAGCTCTTCCGTTCAGACTTCCGCTTCGCTCCATCCCCCCGCTGCGCCTCTGGCCGGCAATATCTTCCCGATGGCTCTCCGTCGCAGCGCCCCGGCTAGCAACAAACCTCATTTGGCGGAGAAGATCTCCGGTTTGGCTAGCAATCTGGCGCATCTGGGCCGGATTTGCTAACTCGCAGCATCGAGATGCGGCCTTTGCCACACCTAATAATATATGTGCGCATTCTTCTTTGCTGCTACATTGGGCTGCTGCTCAGACAGACGCAAATCTCTCGACCCATCTGCACCGATTGCCTACGCCACCTCCGTATCTCCGCCAAATGAGGCTGTCGCCTGGCCGAGGCGCAGGTGTTGTATGCTGGATATGGCTGTAGCTTGGCCGGGTGCGGCGTTCCTGCAAATCACCGCGCGCACGAATCCCCGTTCTAGGCACCTCTGGGGCACATTGGCCCGCGCGGTGGCCTCGATTTGAGCTCACCGAGC
>SFUD01000240.1 GCA_004561775.1 bacterium
TAGTAAACCATTTGAAAAATGCCAATGCCTTGACAACATTGGACTTGCCGGATGCATTGGCCCCGAACAAGGTGCAGCACCTGTTCAAGGAAATGGCAGTATCTTCTCCAACGCCGAATGTAGCATCGCCTATATCAGCCTTTCTGTCCCTTAAGGCCGTTGCAACCATTGAGATGGTCACCTTGTCTCTAAAAGATAGAAAATTTGCGAATGAAAACTCCAAAAGCATAACTAAACAGCTTTATTTGTGAAATTTTCACAAATATAAAAGTTAAATTGAAATAATACAAGGTTAATCACACTGGAATTGATTCGATTATTTCAATTCACGTCAATTTTAGGTTTGAGCCATATGGCATATTTCTACACTCGTGGTCTGTTGTCTGAAGAGGAACTTCATGGCGGGAAGCACTGCGAGAAGCGCTCCGCGGGCAGGTTAGAGGGTGCCGCGCCAGTTCAGGCCAAATCCAAAATTGTAGGTATTGCCGTCCGCATCCCTGTAACACTCTATATCCAAAGGCTTGTCCTCACAATGCCTCTCTATGGCATCCATACTTGCCGGCATCTGGAAAGGGAGCTTGGCAGAGGGCTCGTCCTTGCCTGTAACAATATCCAAAATAGCCTGATTCTGAATATCAAAGGTTAGGAAAATAGCATCTGCAATGGGCTCAAGCTCAGATATTACAAATGGGTTGCTTACATTAACAGAGAGAATGATTGGCTTCTCCCCCATTCTTCTTCTCAACTCCACAAGCCTCTCCATCTCACACTTATTCACCGTCTGAACGCTCTTGCCCTTGTAACTTCTGTTAGTAAAATCCTCAAAAGGATCTCCTCCGGCAATACTCACCTCTCTGGCTGCAGTTGCAGTATAATCGCCATACTGGAGCGATATGGGCAAATACTCCGGATTGCCATCATTAAGGCTGTACCCCTTGCCGCCCATCGGCGACTCCATAAAAAAGAGTGCAACATCTGCCTCCTCCGGACTCTCCACAATGGTGAAATACCTCTCCGCCACAGCACGCCTTACCGGTGCCCAGCGCTTTGCCTTAACCGTAGTACCCCAGAAGCCAAGATAATCGGGAAGCTCCCTATCGGGAATATAGGCCTTAACTGTGGCAGAATTGCGGATAGGCAGGCAGCCGTTGTGATTCTTAAGCATAACCACACTGCGCAGCTGCGCCTGGTAGCCCTCCTGCATAAGTTGCGGAGAACCAACATAAGAGGCAGTCTCTGCCACATCTATATAAGGATTCTCAAAGAGCCCTGCTCTGAATATATTTAGGAGCAACCTCTTTGCAGAGAGCCGCATTCTCTTCTCCATCCACTCCCTGCCGTGCTCGGCAACGCCTATCTCAAAGGCCTCCAGCACAGGTTTAATATCGTTATTGCCGCCAAACTGGTCGCAACCTGCCATAAGCGCCCTATAGTGCCTCTCTGCAACAGAGAGCCCCTCAACACCCCAAGGTTTGCCACTATGCACGCCCGGGTGCACCTCGTCTGCAGTAACAAGCCAATCTGTGCAGACAACGCCATCGTAGCCCTCCTGCTCCCTCAACTGCTCCTGAATAATCTCCCGATTGAAGGCATTTGCCACATTTTGAGAGGTTTGGTTATATGCAATTGTATAATAAGGCATTACAGCAGAGGCCTTTTTGGTGGCACTGCTCAACTTAAAGGCCCCCTGTGTAAATGGAATTTTATGCAGATTGAAGCAGTTGCCAGGATAGACTGCATATTTTCCCGACCCATAATGCGCATCTCTTCCCGATTCGCACGGTCCGCCGCCCGGCCAATGCTTTACCATTGCATTAACGCTGTAGCGGCCCCAATTGGAGGAGCCTGCCGCCTCAGAGGCACCTGCGTTGGCAGAGGTGCCTGCGTTGGCAGAAGCACCTGCGCCTGCAGAGAGAGGTGCGCCTGCAGAGAGGGGTGCGTCCCCACTCTGGAAGCCGCTGCAATAGGCTTCTGCCATTGCGGCCGCAAGGTGCGGGTCTTGACCAAATGTGCCGTGGCACCTGTACCACCTTGGCTCCGTGCAGAGATCTACCTGCGGCGAGAGGGCTGTG
>SFUD01000005.1 GCA_004561775.1 bacterium
ATTTATAGAGTTTGTTCTTTGTACTCATATATTCTCTCTTTTAGTTCTCATTCCAATACCAGCAACTCTCTCAAAGAGGGGAGTATATTCAAGCGGCTCCGCAAAAATCCTCCACGTGCCACTCTCCCGGTTAATCACACCCTTCAGATAATGGCACTCTATATTCTTTACGCCATCAATCGTTCTGGAGTAGATATTATTGCCTGTTGCATTAGTGGGAAAGAGAAGAGTGTCGGAATATCTTCTGCCCTTAGGCGAAACAAATTTCAAAAGCAGCTTCATAACCTCATCCGAATCGGGAAGCAATTCTCTCTTTATAGTGGCGCAAAAGTAGATGCTGTAGGTTGCAGAGGCGCTCATATTAAGCTGCAGCTCTATCGGCTCGCCACAACGCATTCCATCAACTGCGCTGTAGCAGTAGTCATAATCCTGCTCAGAACAGCTTGCTGCTGCTGCAAGAAGTGCAAAAGCAAGCAGTTGAAACAAATATGGCCTTAAAGCTCCTCTGCGCATGGCACTAATCTCTCTTCTCCTTTCCGGAGTGGCGATGATTCCTATGCGGCCTGCTGCGCTTGCCGGTCTTGTCAAATCTGGTTATGCTCTCCTCTCCAACTGCGCTCTTAAACTCAGGCTCGGCGGCATTTACCTGCTGTTCGGCCATCAGAGACCTGCCCTTTTTACCCTCTCTGTTAAGATGAATTATCTCCCTTACCTCTCTGGAAGAGAGAGAATAGAGATTGGAGAAATTGCTCTTGTCGTAAGAGAACCACATCTTGCGGCCAAGAATATCTGTCTTCATAAGGAAGGCCTCTCCATCCTCCAGCTGCAGCGGCTCTGTGACTCTTGGCATTCTCTGTTGGGCATCCATATAGGCAGGCGCCTCATAGTTTATGCAACACTTTAACTTACCGCACTGGCCTGCAAGTTTCTGAGGGTTAAGGGAGAGCTCCTGGCATCTGGCCGCCTGTGTGGTAATGGACTGAAAGTCGTTCATATATCTGGCACAGCAGAGCTCCTGCCCGCAGACGCCTATGCCGCCTATAAGACCGGCCTCCTGGCGGGCGCCTATCTGCCTCATCTCTATCCTTATGCGGAACTCCTCCGCAAAGACCTTAATAAGCTGACGGAAATCCACCCTCTCATCTGCAATATAGTAAAAGATAGCCTTGGTGCCATCTCCCTGAAACTCCACATCACCAATCTTCATATTAAGGTTAAGACTGGCCGCAATCTCTCTGGCGCGAATCATAACACTATGCTCCCTTGCAATAGCCTCCTGCCATCTCTCTATATCTGCCGGGCGGGCCTTTCTGTATATCTGTCTGAACTCGTAGTTGCGGTAATCTATCCTGTCTCTCTTCAGCTGCATTGCCACATTTGGACCGGAGAGTGTGACTATTCCCACGTCATACCCATTCTGAGCCTCCACCACAACAATATCCTTTGCCTTTATTCGCTGGCCTGTACTATTCTTATAAACGCACTTGTGGGTATTCTTAAATCTCACCTCAAAGAGAGAGTTGTACTCATCCTGATAAACCTGGCTGAGCCAGTTGAAGACGCTCAATTTGCAGGAGCGGTAATCGTACTGTATATCTCTCTCCCCCTCCGGAGTTGTTATTATCTTACAACCCCTCAGACAATCATAAGTTATCTTATCTTTCGTTCCCATAATCAACTACACAAAAAAATAGAAGCGATTGCACATATCGCAAAATATAAACTTTGAATTAACATTGCTCTCCAGCAACTCAATAGAGTTGTTAAAGAGCGCCGCGCCTCTCTCAAAAAACTCTTTGGAGAGCAACGGGACCATACTGCCATACTCCTCTCTCTCTCTTGGGGAGATATGAGCAAGCTTCTCCACCCCGCAAGAGAGCATAAAGAGTTTGCGCACAATCTCCAGCGCATCTCTGCAGAACTGCTTCTGAGCCTCCTTTGCCATAGCGGCCAGCTCGTCCGAGAGCACGATTAGCGCAGGCAGGTCCTTCTGCTTTGCCAGAGAGAGCATCCTGTGGAAGAGCTCAAGGTTCCTTGCCGCATTGCCCCCTCCCTTAATCATTGCAAGGGCCTTGCCATAACTGCCGCCTGCGCACTCCGCCCAATAGAGCGCCTCCTCTCTCTCTATTCCCGATTTTTTAGAGAGCGCCTCTGCCAGCTCCTCTGCAGGAAGGGGAGAGACCTCCACAAGCGAACATCGGGAGACTATTGTAGGAATAATCCTGTGCGGGTTTTGAGAGATAAAGAAGAAATATGTCCCCGGCAAGGGCTCCTCTACAGATTTGAGCAGCTTATTGCTTGCCTCCTGATTCATTCTCTCCGGGAAGAGCACCACAAAGGCTCTCTTATCTCCCTCGTATGGGCTTAACATAGACTTTCGCAGAATAAAGTTTGCCTCTGCCACACCTATTGTGCCCTGCTTGTTCTCTATGCCAAGCCTCTCATAGAGCTCCTGCTCAGAGAAGTAGGGATTCTCCGCAACAAGTTCTCTCCAAAGCGGATAAAACTCCTCCACCTCCGGTCTCTTCTCCTTTCCCACCAAAGTGGAGGTATTTACAGGAAAGACAAAGTGGATATCGGGATGCACCAGTCTCTCTATCTTTTTACGGGTCTGCTCCGCCTCAAGTCCATCCGCTCCATTGCCACCCTCTCTGCAGAAGAGGTATTTGAGCACCTCCAGCACCAACGCAATTGCGCCATAGCCCTCACGCTCCGTAAAGAGCAATGAGTGCGGGAAACGCCCCTTATCCGCACAACTGCGCAAATGCTCAACTATCTGACTATGCATAAACTACCTCTTCAATCTGCAAAAGTAACTCTTTTTATTCTCATTTCGCACAATTTGCAATCAAAGGAGAGTTGCAGTTTTGTTCCGCCATTCCTCAGATAGAGCGGATACTCAATCTCTTGCGCTCTTTGAGCCAGTATGCCCTGCGGATTATTTCTGCCGTTCGGACAGATGCCAAGCTCGTACCTAAGACAATATTTTGTCCGCATAAGCTCTGCCCCGGGCGCCCTCTCCAACTCATAGGCAGGCGCAATATTACCCGCTCCGCGCAAGGCATAAAATTCTCTGGAGAGAGAGTTTGAGACATTTGCAAGATAGGTAAGGTCTCCCTCCACCCTTGCGGACAACTCCTCCACGGGGCGCAAAAGAGTCTCTGCGCTCTTCCTCTGCCTAATCATCTGCTCTATCCTCTCTGCTGCCAGAGCGGCAACCGCACGTCTGAAGCCATTTAGCAGAGAGATTGGGAAGAATGGCACCTCTCTGCAATTAATGCTCACCAGGTTAAAAGAGAAGCGCCCGGAACTCTTGGAGAGCTGCTCCTTAAGCGTCTCCTCCGCCCTCTCACTGTTGCGGGCAGGCTGGCAAGGCTCTCCAATTGCATAATCAATCCTGCCATATTCCCACTCCGCCACAAGGCGATATTTATCTCCTATTTGCTCAAAGTGCAGATTTACAGGAATCTCTCTCTTAGGCGCATTACTCTTTATCTCCCGTTCAAAGGCAATGTCCAGATTTCTGAATATCTGCGCACCCCTCTCCAGTTGGAAAGACTCATTTGTATAAATTGTATTGCCCTTGCAGAGACTTGCGCGCGCACCAGCTATCTCCCTGCCATTAAGATAGAAACAGAGCCCATCTCCATTCTCTATGGGCTTTACGTTGCCCTTTGGCATATATGTAAAGAGTGTGGTGCCATCTGCATTGCGCATAACCTTAAGCACGCGCCCCACCTCTTCTCCATTACCCTTTGCACCGGAAGCGCTCAGCCACATAGCCCTTACGCCATCTGCAAAGAGAGTGGTAAATCCGCGGTTAAAGGTCTTTTGCGGCGCAGGTTCAAATCCTCCAGAAACCACCCCTGCAGAGGCTCGTCTGTAACCCGGATTGCGCCTTATAAAATCATTCAGCACCCTGTTGTAAAGAGAGACGGTATTGCGCACATAGGACTCATTCTTAAGCCTCCCCTCTATCTTAAAAGAGGTTACTCCCGCAGCAACAAGTTCCCCTATGCGGCTGCTCATATCCAAATCCTTCAGAGAGAGCAGCGGCTGGTTCTCCACCAATACTCTTCCCGATGCATCCTCCAGGGTGTAGGGCCATCTGCAGGCCTGCGCACAGGCGCCGCGATTGGCGCTTCTGCCTGTAATCTCCTGACTCAGATAGCACTGACCGCTGTAAGAGACACAAAGCGCACCATGCACAAAGGCCTCTATCGGCACAGGAGTGGCTCTGTGCACCTCTGCAATCTGCTCCAAAGAGAGCTCGCGGGCAAGGATAAGGCGCTGAAAACCCACCGCACTCAGAAACCTTGCCCTATCGGGAGTCCTTATATTGCACTGGGTAGAGGCAAAGAGAGGAATGGGAGGAAGATTCTCCATAGCCGCAATTGCCATATCCTGCACAATAAGCGCATCTGCCCCTATGCTGTAGAGCCTGTGGATAAGTGTGCGCACCTGCTCCAGCTCCTCCTGGTAGAGTATAGTGTTGATTGTTACATAAATACGCGCATTAAAGGAGTGCGCATAGCTTATAAGCTCCTCTATCTCCTCCAAGGAGTTGCCTGCGGCCTCCCTTGCGCCAAAGGATTGGGCTGCAATATATACAGCATCGGCACCGCAGCTTATTGCCGCAATGCCGATATCTCTATTTTTGGCTGGAGCCAGAAGCTCAAGCTCTATTTGCATAATGCAGCTGCTTTAGCCTTGCAGAAATCTGCAATCTGCTTGTTGGCAGCATTGGATGCGGCCTTATAATTCTCGCAAGCCTTGGCATTGTTGCCCTTTGCCTCGTATGCCCTTGCAAGGTAATATCTCTCATTGTCTGCCTTCTGAGAGTTGCTTACAACAACCTCAAGAGATTTGATAGCCTGGTCATACTTCTTTGCATTGAATGCGCTTATACCAACAATCTTGTGAGCATTAGGAGTATCATTAAACTCTATAGATTTGAGACCTGCAGCAACTGCGCCGTTAAAATCCTTAGCCTTCATTGCAGCATTTGCCTTAAGAAGATACTCCTTTGCCATCTGCTTGAAGCCTGAATCATCACCAAGCTCTTTTGCCTTTGTGAATGCCTCTACCGCACCTGCCTCATCTCCGGAATCCACCTTTGCCATACCAAGAACCACAAGAGCCTTTGTATTTGAAGGATTCAACTCCACAGCCTTGCCTGCCTTCTCTATTGCAGTAGCATAATCCTTTGAAGAGAGGGCTGTATTTCCAAGAGCCATCTCCACCTGAGAGAAGAGAGCCTTGATATCCTCAAGAGCAGCAGCATCCTCAAACTCCTCTGCAGTCTTAAGAGCCTCTGCAAGCTTTGTCTCTGCACCGGCATAGTCACCTGCAGCTGCAGTTGTCTTGCCAATCTTATACATTACCTTAGGGATGACAGCTTTACAATCATTTGCCAAAGCAGCACCCTCCTCTCCCAAAGCAACAGCTATTTTATAAGCGCCCTGGAAGGACTCCAAAGCTGCAGCATCATCTCCATTATTTAAAGAGTTTACTGCATTGTTGTACATCTCTGCCGCTTGACTCAACTCCTGCGCATAAGAAACTCCGCACATCATAAGGGCTACAAGTGCCGCAAGAATAATTTTAACTGATTTTTTCATCGCTCTAGTTTTAATGTTTTAGTTTGTTTCGCATTATGCAAAATTAAAAAAATATAAATTACAATCAAAATAAAACCTACATTTGCAAAAAAGGAGTTAAGATGAAGTTAAGAAGCATTCTATTTATTCTTGTTATTCTTGCAGTCACTCTCACATTGCCCGGGATTAAGACCCTCTCCGCACAAAAACTGGAGAGACTCCCCAACGACCCCAGAATCCTCTCCGGGAGACTAGACAACGGCCTCTCGTACATAATAGTAAAGAGCAACTCACAAAAGGGCTATGCCAACTTTTGCATGGCGCAAAAGAGCGGATACTCTCTGGAGGGGGAGAATGAGAGGGGAATGTCTCTTATGCTGGAGTCGCTCTCACTTATGGGCACCAGAAATTTTGCAGACTCATCCATAGTGCGCTACCTCAACTCCATAGGGGTTCCGGAACGGAACATCACCTTCCACACCAGTGCAGACAACCTTGTCTACAGCATTGGAGAGGTACCGGTTAAGGGAGGTGCCATAGACTCCTCCCTCCTTATCATCTATAACTGGCTCTCCTCGCTAAATCTGGACGAGGCCGACATTACAGAGGAGATGACCTTCCTTAAGAGCAGAATCTCCAAGGAGTGGAACAGCCCGGAGAAGAGGCTCAACTACAACCTCCTCAAATCCCTCTTTCCAAAGAGTCCCTACGCGCGCTCGCAGAGCATTACAGATGCCACAGACTTCAAGTCCTTCAGTTCAAAAGACCTGCGCTCCTTCTACTACAAATGGTACAGGCCGGACCTGCAGGCTGTCATAGTTGTTGGAGATGTTGAGCCCAAAGAGATAGAAAACAAGATAAAATCCATCTTCTCCACCATTCCAAAGGCACAAAAGCCCGCCCCGCGCAGATGGTACACCCCTACAGGCAAGAGAGATAGAAACGTTCTGCTGCTGCAGGACAGGGAATACATAACCACCTCTCTCCGTATGGATATCTTTGAGCCTGCACTGCCAACCTCCTACAAGGCAACCACCGCCCCATTCATAGAGGAGTATCTTAAAGGGTCATTGGCAGAGTACCTGAAGAGCAATCTTAGAGAGAGAAGCCTTAAGGATAACCTCCCGATATTCAACATAGATGTAAATTGGGGTCTCTTTATGGAGATGGAGAGAGTGCAGAGTTTCACCATCACCCTTGAGACCATACCGCAGGCGCTCTATTCAACGGCCTCCTTCCTGAACTCCACAATAGAGCAGATTCTCTCCCAAGGCTTCACCAATGCAGATGTGGAGCGCTTTCGGGAGCAATATATGCGCAATCTGGAGGCACTCTACAACAACAGGGCAAACCTTCCGAACAACATCTATATAAGAAGGGCTCTCAACTCCTTCCTGCACGGCGAGTCGCTTGCCAGCATAGAACTTAAATACGAGTTTATGCAGGAGGCCATACAGAGCATCTCCGCCGCAGATTTCAACAATTACGCCCAGCAGCTGCTTGGCAAGAGAGAGCAACGCACCCTTGCCTGCTTTATGCCATATTCCAAAGGTATGGAGCAAATCTCTGTAGAGAGATTGGAGAGCGCCTTCTCCAGTCTTGTGCCGCTCTCCCCGCTTGCAAGCAAAAAGGTTGTGGCAGAGGAGAACGACAACATCTGGCCGCAGTACATCCCTGCCGCAAAGGCCGGAACAATCATCTCCGAGAGCGACGACGAGGAGTTTAACATTCACACCATCACCCTCTCCAACGGAGCAACTCTGCTGCTTAAGCAGAACTATGCCGCGCGGGACACCATCTCTCTAAGGGCCATAGGCAACGGAGGATTCTCCCTGCTGCAGGGCAATTCTATGGAGATGAATCAGATAATGAATGAGGTGCTTAACCTCAACGGCGTGGGCAATTTGGACAAGCCTGCTATGGAGGGTCTCTTCGACTACTACAATATGGGGCTTAAGAGCAGCATTGGCGACTGCAGTCATCAGATAGAGGGTTATACAGTAAAAGAGAATCTGGAGAGACTCTTCCAACTTGTGGCAATCTCCTTCTCGCAGCCATACAGAAATGAGGCGCTCTTTGAGAACTACAGAAAGGAGAAGGTCTCCCGAAGGGAGTTCAGGAATATCTCTCCGGAGGAGAAATTTGGCGATTCCTGCGCCTTTTACAACAATTCCAACAAGGCCTACGTAACCCCACTGAGCACAGGCAAAATTGCAGCGCTCCACTATAACGACATTATGCGAAACTACAAGAGGCTCTTCTCCAATGCAGCGGATTTCCTCTTTATAATATCGGGAGACATAAATACACTGTTGCCGCAGATAAGGGAGTATGCCATTAAATATATAAGCACCCTGCCGGGCAACATTAATGCAAGGGAGAGTTGGCACACCCTGCCAAACTATCTTGCAAAGGGGAGCATCTCGCGCTCGTTCCTAACCAACATGGAGATACCTAAGAGGCGCGCAAGCATTACCTGGTCGCTTGGAATGGATTACTCCGTGCACAACAAGGCCCTCTGCCAGCTTGTTAAGCAGATGATGGAGAGGATTGTCTCCAAGGGTGCAGTAAAACGCTCTGCCAACTCTCTCTCCCTTACGCATCAGTTGCTCTTCTACCCGGAGAGTATTGCCCTCTTTAAACTAAACTATGTTGCAGACAAGGAGCTCTCCAACCTTATTCTCTCCGGCATTGTGACAGAACTGGAGAGGGTTGCAAAGAACGGGCTCACGCAAGAGGAGTTTGACCTTTTGCGCAAGAGTGTGGCAGACCTGCATATAGAGGAGAGCAAACTTAACAGTTACTGGCTGGATATCTTCTCCAACAGTTACCTCTCCAAGACAAACCTGGATTTTGGCTATATGAATACACTGCAGGATATTACAAAGGAGGAGTTCTGCAGTTTTGTACAGGATTTTGTAGAACACTGCAACAAGATAGAGGTGGTAATGGATGGCACAAGAGAGGATGTTGAGAGCAGCACTCTTCTCAGGGAAAATCAGTTTATACGCAACTTCTTTAACCTATAGCCACGGGTGTGATAACTATAGGTTGACAATGAGAGTTTGAAAATGAGTGTTTGACAATGAGTGTTTGACAATGAGAGATTCGATAATTGTTGAGATAGATAATTTCCTGGTCTCTTCGGAGATTCTTACAGAGTGCTTCTCCTGCAACTACCAGGAGTGTGGCGGCGCCTGCTGCGTAATAGGCGACAGCGGTGCGCCCCTGGAGGAGGAGGAGGTTCCACTGCTAAAGAACAACTATCGGGAGTACAGAGAATATATGGTACCCAAAGGAGTGGAAGAGATTAAACGTCAGGGCTTTGCCGTGAAAGACCGGGATGGAGACCTTGTGACTCCGCTTGTAGGCACTGCAGAGTGCGCCTATGCCTTTTTTGAGGAGGGCGGTTGCCTCTGCGCCATTGAGAGAGCCTGCTCTCTGGGCAAATGCACCTTCAAAAAGCCCATCTCCTGCCGCCTCTACCCCATCCGCGTCACCAAACTCTCCAGCGGAATGACCGCACTCAACCTTCACCGCTGGTCGCTCTGCCGCGGCGCCTTTGCAAAGGGAAAACGGGAAGGCATCCCCGTCTATCAATTCCTCAAGGCTCCCCTCATAGATGCATTTGGCCAAGACCTCTACAACGCCCTGGAAGCCGCCGCCGCCCAACTGTAGCGCAGGACACCGTTCTGTAGCACAAGTCACCCAACTCTAGCGCAGGTCACCCTTCTGTAGCACAGGTCACCCAACTCTAGCGCAGCCCCCCGCTCCCTGGCACAAAGCACTCGGCCCCTGGGGGAGAGCACTCGGTCCACTGGTGTAGAGCACTCAGTACTCTGTTGCAGCACACTCGGTTCCCGGGCGCAAAGCACTAAAACCCACACGATGTGCGCGGTAGGAGGGGGAGTTAACTTCTGGAGCGTAAAAGAGCGCTTCGAGCAAATCACCGCGCACGCGAATCCCCGTTCTACGCACCTCTGGGGCACATTGGCCCGCGCGGTGGCCTCAATTTGAGCTCACCGAGCACATCTGCAAAAGTTAATCGTCTGGTTATAAGATATTTACATTTTTGGAGCGTGCGCGGTGATTTGCAGGAAGGCCACAGTTATGGTAAACGTCTCGGCGGATATGGTAAACTTCTCCACGATTACGCTTCCAGATGGCAATTCTTGTCTTCACTGTGCCAATTCCTGCCTTCCCGGTCCCCCCTCACGTCCTCCCGAGCACAAAATCGCGGTTTTTGTGCGCTTTTGGGGTCTGGAACCCCTGTTTTCGAGCTTTTCGAGCACAAAATCTGGATTTTTGTGCGCTTTTTGGCTTCGAAACCCCCATTTTCGGGCTTTTCAAGCACAAAAATCGACTTTTTGTACTATTTTGCCCTCCAGAACCCCCGATTTTAGGCTTTTCGAGCACAAAATCGAGGTTTTTGTGCGCTTTTGGGGTCTGGAACCCCTGTTTTCGGGCATTTCGAGCACAAAATTGGCATTTTTGTGCTCGTGAAGCTGGGAAAGCAGCATTGAGAAGCCTGAAAATAAGTGTATACACCTAGATATTATTCCCGATGGAGACTTATTGGCAAAGCGCCAGCCTCATCCAGCATCCAATATATGCGTCCCTGGCCAGGCGACAGCCTCATCTGGCGGAGATACGGAGGTGGCGTAGGCAATCGGTGCAGATGGGCCGACAGATTTGCGTCTGTCTGAGCAGCTGTTTCAAGGTGGAAGCAATGGGGATTGGCGCATATATATAAATTAGATGCAGCGCAAGGCCGCACGCCGCAGCTGCGAGTTAGCAAATCCGGCCCAGGTGCGCCAGATTGCTAGCCAAACCGGAGT
>SFUD01000006.1 GCA_004561775.1 bacterium
CCATTGCCTTTGATGCGCTCCTCTCAGCTATCTTTATATTAAGAGAGACGCTGTCCCTGCTCTCCGGCCACTCCTGAGGTTCACTTACCTTCCCCGCATTCTCCTCCTTATTGCAGGATATTGCAACTGCAATAAGCATAAAGAGCCCCGTTAAAACTACAATTCTCTTCATATCAGAATTCTATATTTACATCATATGTCTGATTCCAATCCTTTACATTAATGGTTAAGAGCCCCAAAGAGGCATCTACGGTAAAATCTATATCCCTTAGCTCACCCATCATATCATAACCTATCTCTTTAAGAATCTCTCCAAGCTTTATCTCTGCAAGAGTGGCAGGGTTGCCTTGCGGCTTGGAGATTAAAAGAGTCAGCTTAAGCCCCTTATAGGCCGACTGACGCATCAGCCTGAACTCTGTCTCACATATTCCGTCACTCCCCTGCAACCCCTCAACAAGGGTATGACTCACACCGCCCATAAGGGCGCCCTCCATAGAGTATCCCACCGTTGTACCGTAGCAGATCAATTGAAGGGTCTCTCCGGCCAGCAATCCGCCTCTCAACCGGAACTTGCAGTTTATGAACTCTTTGGCAAGCACTGCGCTCTCCACTATTGTCTCCTCGCCCCTTGCATCTACAGTCCCCTTGGCAAACCAAAGAGAATCTGCGGAGAGGTTCTCTCTCTTTTTGAGCGCAACCGGTTCGGTATGCTGACTTACAACCTCAGTAGCCTTACCCACGCCACCCCAGAGATACCAGCTGTAGAGACCTCTCTTAAGCTGCAATTTCATAGGATTGCTGTAATTATATGGCACAACCCTCCCGCAGTGGAGCACCTCGCCACTCTCGCTATTTACAATCCACAGATCCAGGCTCTCAACATCCTCAGAGACACCGCTGAAATCCATTACAAAGGCCGAGGGACACTCGCTCCTCTGCTCCCACAACCCTTTGCTGCAGGAGAGAGTGAGTGAGAGCAGAACCATTGAGAATAATGCCATATATTTCATAACTCGCTAAAATTCAGGATTAGCTATTGCAGTGCTCTCCCAACTAGCTATTGTAACGGTAGCGGAGAGGGTCCCGAAGAGTATGGTGGCATCGGGGTCTGTTGCTCCAGGCCTCTTTATTGTAACTGAGATTCTATACTCTGTGTTGCGTTTTATACCCTTGTGTCCGTTGCCAGCCACATATCCAAAATAGGGTTGATTCACATTTACCGGGTAGTAGTATGTCTTGCCGTTAAGATCTGCCTGAATTACAAGTCTTGTGAATCTCAAAGAGGAGGTCTCACTCTCGGCAAGGTTTTCAAAGGCATAAAAGGTGTGCTGGACGCTATGCCCCGCATCTCCAACCGTTCCGCTTATAACATCTGCAAGCGCTCCCCTCATTGCGCAGGCTGCTGTATCTGCCGCAACCAGTCTCTTGTCATTGAGTATTGTTCCTATATTGGGCTCCCTGCCGTCCGAGAAGTGTTTCCTGGAGTGAACATTTGTAAGATATACTTTAATATTGGAGAGACTCATTCCTGAATAAGGAGTATTGGCAAAGTCTGTCTTCAGGCTCTCCAGAACCACTTTGGCTGCAACCCTCTCCAACTCTACAGAGACCGTTGCCGTAGGGTCCAGCATCTTCTGCACATAACCCGTCATTACAAAATTCTTCAGATTCTCATCCTTCAGGTCCACAATCTGCTCCTTAAAATCAGAGAGTTTGACAACTCCATTCCAGTTAGCCCTATGGCTGTTGGCAACAATATAAATCTCCTTCTTGCCCACCGTCGCCTTCATCTCAAGGTTTGAGAGAGAGGTAGGATTCTCAAATCTCTTGTAAGCGTCCAGCTCTCCAACATTCTCACCCTCCGAGTTGAATATGAAGACCTCCAGAGTCTTTACGGTATTATCCTCTATCTGATTGTTGAATGCCGTGCCTGTTCCCTTTGTTGAGACACCCCCAAGAGGATAGTCCGAAGGCATTCCCGGAGTACTTATGGAGATCTTTACCATACTGGTCTCAACCTCATCTCTCACCTGCTCCTCCTTACTGCACGAAGTGTTAAAGACTGCGGCTATTGCAATAGCCGGAATAAAGAAAAATAAACTCCTCATAATTAATATTTTTTGTTGGTTAATAAATGTATCTCCGGATCAAGGTTCCCCCTGAATTCCATTCTTTTATCCAGATTTACCGCGCTTCTGTAAAAATCCAGTGCAGCGCTGCTCTCTCCCCTTCTGGAGAGGGCTATGGCAACCATATAATCCCTCTCTGCACTCTGCGGCAACGCCAGCAAGAGTTCCAGCGCCTCCACATTCCTCTTTGTGCACAAGAGCGCAATTGCCCCGTTCAAATCTCTGTAGGGGGCAAGAAGAGTTGCCGCCTCTTCATAATTGAGTGCTAATAGCGCCTCAAGACCACGCATATAGATCGTATCGGGAATAAATGTGTGAAGGGTATCCTTAACCATCCCTCTGCGGTGCGCATACCACTTGAAGAGCGACCTCCGCAACTTCGGATATATGTGGCTCTTAAGTTCTTGATAGTACCCCTTTGTGGCCAGGAGGGCCTCCCTTCTCTCCGGGTTAGAGATGGCGGAGGTGGCAAGTATCTCTTTAACGGGCAGTCCATTCTCCTGCTGCACAAGCGCAAAGAGCCCCTGCCAATCCTCTCCCATTCCTCGCGTTCTTATAAGCGCCCTTGGCATCTCCGCCGGCAACTCTGCAGAGAGATATGCCGCAAGCGAATCTGCCCTCTCCTGCGAGAGCCTGCTGTTTATTCTGTATGACCCCTCCGGCGAAGAACTTGAGAGAATAAGCACAGAATCTATGCATATTGCGCTATCCGCTGCAAGCCTTGCGCACTTCTCCACCATTTTGCGCAGCTCCTCCGCATTTCTGCCAAGCCCGCTCTCCACAACCGCAGAGGCAGGGGAATAGAGGATATTAAGAGAGCCCGAGTCTGCAATGTTGCGCTCTATAATCTGCAATTTGTACTTTGTCTCCCGCTTTGCCAATGAGGTGAGCGAGGAGATATAGTACTCCACTCTTCCCGATGGCGCAATCCTGCAGAGGTCTCTTCCCTGGCCGCGTATGGCACCCTGCAGAAGAAGCTCTATGCGCTTTCTGCCAACCGGCGCTGCCAATTGCTCCACGAATCTGTATTTCACGCTGTTGCATCCGCTCTCCACCACCGTATCCCTGCGTACCCCAACTATTGTCATAGGCTCCTTTACAAACCTTCCATACATCTGACTCCTCTGCCCAATAAGCCGGCTGTTGCGCTCTATCAGCCATCTTTTGGAGTAGTGATTGCGGGCGCTCTCCCAGTCTGCGCCAAGGCTGTTTCCGCCGGAATGCCTCTCCATAAAGGAGGAGAACTGCCTTCCATAGGCGAAGAGTCCCGTTGCAGAGGTATCTTCGGGGAGGATTGAGCCAAGATAGCTGTTGTAGCGGTCATAGCCCGCCAACTGTTGCTCCCTAAATCGCTTGCCGGTAATATATATGTGGTCCAGCGCCAAAGTGTCGGCCGGAGCAGATGCCGTGGCGGGCAGCAGCAGCAGGGGTTTGAGCCTCAACTGCCATCGGGAATCCATAAGCAAAGAGGGCACCTCCACCTCAAAAGCAATCTCTATCTTTCCCTCTCTCTCCGCTACATTTGCGGAGGTTGCCTCAACTCTTATCTCATTAAGCTTGTCATAAGCAACTATCTCATTGGATATCTGGTCTTTATAGGCTACAAGAGCGCTCTCTTCCACTTCTGCGGAGGAGGCAGTCTCCTTTGCCGCGCTTTGGGGCAGCCCAACTGCCACGGTAATGCCGCTCTGCTCTATCTCCTCCACCCGGTGACGCAAGTAGCACCCCTGCATAAGGAAGGAGGCGGCTATGGCAGCAGCAACAACTCCATAATTATCAACCCCACAAAATCTCCTGCCACTCATACCCTTACCTCCTATATTATATAGACAAACTGCAACAGAATGTTATTTGGAACAAGACTCCAATGGGCGGCGTTCCCTACAATCTTTCCGCACCTCTGACAAGAGTAGATTCTATACTTTGCAAAGGCTCCATAAAATCCTGCTCCAAACTCCAGATTAAGATGCTTTGTAAGCAGGAGCGCATACCCTATCTGCATATTGGCGCCCATTGCCCAACCCTCTCTTGTGGTTCTGGAGCTTATGCCGCCCTGATTGAAGAGGGTGTATTGCAGCCCTGCTCCATAGAACCAGCCGGCATTGGCATACCAGAGCCATCTGCGCACTCCTGCCGCAACTGCAAGATGCCTGCTCTGCAGCTGCTTTGCGCTGCCTTTGTTAAAGGTCCACGGATTGAATTTTACCCTAAGATGCGCCGTATACTCCCTTGAAACGGGATATGATATCTCTCCGTTAATTGTAATGAGGTGGGCCCACCCCACAAGATTTGTTCCTACAGCTATATTGTTTACTCTCTGAGCAGAGAGCGTAAAAGGCAACAGAAAGATTGCCCAAAGAATGAGGTGCCTTGAGCCCAAGCCCCCTCTGATAATATTAAAAACTCCTCTCTCCATCCCACATATCATTTCGGGAACAAAAATAGAGGAGCCTATGGGAAAAACATAATTCGGGAGTAAAAATTTTTTCTTTTTACTCCCGAATATACTCTGCAGGCAGCAGACCTGCTCTGACTAATAGATTCCCTTTGTTGCAAAATCACAGATAAAATCTACGATATGTGGCATAACTTCGGCTACCTTCTTAATATTCTCCATCTAGGTAGCCTCAATCTTATCCATAACGCCAATGGCGTTCTTTTTCCATTGGTTTGCTAACATAATCCTAATCAATTATTAAATTATTAAATCTTTATCTATTATCCTTTAAAGTTCTTTGCCACCCTTATTGCAACAGGAATCAGAAGCATCATAGCCAGCACTATTACAAAGAGGATAAGCGCATACATATTTATTCCAACTGAACCAATCTCAAAGAGCGGTTGAATATGGCCGCCCATCTGGAATGCCTCCTCGGTGGCAAAGTTGAATGTATAGTTTCCGCAGAGCGCAACAAACATTGCGGCAGAAAAGGCAGATCCGGTCCTCTCCTGGAAGGAGGCTCCCACCCTGGAGAGTATGATAGGGAAGGTTGCTCCGCAGCCGAATCCTATAAGGAACATACTTAGATGAGGTGCAAGCGGAGAACTCATCGGGAAGAGAGTAAGAAGGGTGCCCGCCAGAGCAAAGGAGAGGAATCCAACAAGCAGCGTTATATCCTTAACCTTGCCTATAAGCGCTCCCAGAAGCACCCTGCATAAAAACATTCCAAGGGTGTACATTGTAAGGGTAAAGATTGCCTCGCTGGCATTAACTCCCCAATCTGTATAGAACTTTGTGGCAAAATTGCCCGCAGCGCCCTCCAAACCGCTCTGGAAGAAGAGCACAAAGGCAAAGAGAAGCAGAGCAGGGAACCTTAGCAGCTTAGCGGCCTCAAGATAGGAGACATTGTTCTCCCCTTGCGGCTTCGGGAATTTAATTGCACAGAAGTATATTATAAAGAGCGCTGTAAGCACAATTGCCACGCTTAGCGGAATAAGGTAATTCTCTATAAGCGAGCAGGAGAGTGTCCAGCAGAGCGCCCCAAAGCAATAGAAGGAGCTCATAATGCTCATTCTGCTGCCTCTGCGCTTATCGTCATATATTACAGAGACAAGCGCGGAGGTCTCTCCATTAAGAATGCCTCCTCCTATGCCAAGCACTATAATGCATATTGTGAGCAGTGCAATATCATTTATCAAAGCAAGCCCTACGAGTCCCGCAAGAGCTGCTATTGAGGCAGTTATAAGAATCCATTTATAGCCGAACTTATCCACCACAGGGCCAAAGAGCAGCGTACCTATAATAATGCCCACAGAGAGGTATTTTGGCAATTGCACCGCTCCTGGAATACGCGACTCCAAAGAGCTCAGAATGGCCCCAAGAGCCAGCATTGCCACTCCAAATATTGCTATGCCCGCACAAGCGGCAACAAATACTTTATTTACAGAATAATTCCTTTCCATCTAATTATAAAAATCTAACAGTCTGTATATTATCACTAAACTTTGCGCATCATTGAACTTTGCGCATCATTTGGCTTTGCACATCATTGGGCTTTGTGCATCATTGGGCTTTGTGCATAAGCAGAGAGGCCGCCATTCCACAGAATTGCACGGCCTTATCCAAGAGCTTGCGGCAGAGACCTTTGTACCTCCTATGTCTATTCCAAGCAGGCTCATTGCAACTATTTATTATTTCTTCTTCTTAAGATTTTTTCTTCTTCTTAAGGACGTAATTGCCATCCTTGTCCTTCTTGTACTCCTTGCCTTTGCCTATCATCTTAAGATAGCGTATGTACTGCTGCTCTCTCAGCACCTTTTTAAGGGCCGCAAGGTTCTTCTCCGTCCACTGGTCGGAGACTGCCTTGTAGTTCCTTGGGTCCTGCACGCCCATCTTGCGCATATTGTTTATATCATCCACCATAGCCACATAGTTGTGTCTGAAGATGGAATCTACAAGAAACATCTGCGTAGCATCCAGCTTAAGGTCCTTCTCCAGGCTCTCGGCCATCTCTATGGCAAGCTCCTCCGGAGATTTCTCCTCATCGGGATTCTGCTGCTGTGCAAAGGCAGGAGCAACCTGCAGGATCATAAAAAGCGCGGCAATAATAAAGAAGAGTCTCTTCATATCTTCAAATCTCTTTAAATTATTCATATATTTGTAGGCAAAGTTAATAAAAAGAAATACTATGAGAAATAAGTTTATCATCTGCGCAATTTTTGCCTCGCTTATATTGCTGCCTGTAAAGGGAAGAAGCTGTTCAAATGTGATAGTAACAAAGGGAGCCTCTGCAGACGGCTCGGTTCTGGTCTCCTACTCTGCAGACTCGCACCAGATTTACGGAGAGCTCTACCATACCCCTGCCGGCACATTTGCAAAGGGAAGCAAACTTGCCGTCTATTGCTGGGATAACGGAAAATTTATGGGCAATATACCTCAGGTACCCGTCACATACTCCACAATGGGCAATATGAATGAACATCAGCTCATCTTTACAGAGACCACATTTGGCGGAAGAGAGGAGCTTGTAGATACCACAGGAATAATGGACTACGGCGCTCTCATCTTCATAACCCTTCAGAGAGCCAAGAGCGCAAGGGAGGCCATTGCCGTTGTTGCAGACCTTGTGGAGAGATATGGCTACGCCTCAGAGGGCGAGAGTTTCTCCATTGCAGACCCTAACGAGGTTTGGATTATGGAGATTGTAGGAAAGGGCGTTAAGCTTAACAAGAAGGGAGAGAATGTAAACAGGGGTGCCAACTGGGTTGCAGTACGCATTCCGGACGGCTGCATATCCGCTCACGCCAACCAGTCCAGAATTACCACCTTTAATATGAACGACCCGGAGAACTGCCTCTACAGCAAGGGCATTGTGGAGTTTGCGCGCCAGGCGGGCTACTTCTCCGGCAAAGATGAGGAGTTCAGTTTTGCAGATGCCTTTGCTCCTGCAGACTTTGGCACCGTACGCGGCTGCGACGCAAGAGTATGGAGCGCCTTCAACATTCTTGGAGAGGGAAAATTTGACGGTGTGGATGCAATGGAGTGGATGGATTACATAAATGGAGAGAACCTCGCCCACAGATTGCCGCTCTATATAAAACCTGCCCGCAAGCTTACAGTCAAGGATATTGCAGATGTAATGAGAGACCACTACGAGGATACTCCGCTAGATATGCGCAAAGATGCCGGAGCAGGCGGATTCGAGCTGCCTTACAGGTGGAGGCCTATGCACTTTGAATATGATGGCAAGAGTTACTTCAACGAGCGCGCCATTGCAACACAGCAGACCGGCTACTGGATGGTTGGACAGGCCAGAGGCTGGCTTCCCGATATTGTTGGCGGCGTAATCTGGTTTGGCGTGGATGATGCAGCAACCTCCTGCCTCACACCTGTTTACACAAGCGGCCTCCATGCTCCAAGATGCTTTGCCGAAGGCAATGGAGATATGATTACCTACTCCGACGAGTCTGCCTTCTGGCTCTTCAACAAAGTTGCGCAGCAGTGCTACCTTAGATATAACTATATGGCGCCTGAGGTTCAGAAAGCGGCTGCAGAGCACGAGGAGGGAGCGCTTCAGGTAATAAGCCTTGTAGATGAGATTGCCAAGAAGGCCCTTGAGAGCGAGCCGGACCAGGCTGTTGCGCAGGAGAAGGTTAAGGCTCTCCTCACCGACTGGTCTGACCGCCTTGCAGAGCGGATGTTCAAGAGATGGAAGATGCTGAGCAACCACCTGCTTGTAAAGTATATCGACGGCAACATCAAAAAGCAGAACCCGGACGGCTCCTTCAAGACCAACGGCTACAGCAAAAGCATCCCTGAAATGCCGTCTCAACCCGGCTACTCAGAGAAGTGGAAAGAGGCCGTGGCCAAAGACCTTGGCGACCGTCTCCTGGCGCACTAACCCGCTGTCGGCAGCGATCGGTTTCCGCCACGCTCTGCCGCAGCCACTCACACAGGCCGCGGCAGTTCGCCCCAGGACGCAGCAGTTCGCATCAGGCCGCGACAACTATGAAAATCCATATATTTTCAGAAAAACTTAAAAACTTTTGCACAAAAATTTGCAAACTCAAAATAATTGCATACCTTTGCAATCCCAAAGGACAAATGCTGGATTCGTCTAACGGTTAGGACGGAAGATTCTCATTCTTCAAATAGGAGTTCGATTCTCCTATCCAGTACAAAAGAGAGGGTGACCAATTCGCGGCCACCCTCTCTTTTTTATTCCAACCCAAGTTGGCAACTCCAGATTGCCAACTCACGGTTGCCAGCACTGGCGCCCAAGCCCAAGTTGGCAACTCAGGCGCCCAAGCCCACCTATGCAACTCAGGCGCCCAAGCCCAGTGGCTCTCTGCCCAAGTTGCAAGCACAGGCGCCCAAGTTCTCTATTCTCCGGCCATTGCTGCCTCCACATCCTCCACAGAGATAGGCAGCCTTTTGGCTCCAAGTAGACGGCAGCCATCGGGAGTAATAAGAAGGTCATCCTCCAAACGAATGCCGCCAAAGTTGTAGTACTCTTTTTGCAGCAGCTCAAAGTTCACAAATGCGCTATTTGTGCCCTCCCTCTTCCATTTCTCAATAAGGGCAGGTATGAAGTAGATTCCTGGCTCATCGGTAATTACATGTCCGGGCACCAGTTTGCGAGCCATTCTCAAAGAGCCCAACCCAAGTTGTTTAGAGCGCTCCACGCCCTCCTCATAGCCAACATAGTTCTCACCAAAATTCTCCATATCGTGCACATCAAGGCCCATATTGTGACCAAGCCCGTGAGGCATAAAGAGGCCTGCCACGCCCGCCTGAAGAGCCTCCTCGATATCCCCCTTCACAAGACCAAGGGCAGAGAGACCCTCTAACATCAGTCGGGAAGTAGCAATGTGAACCTCTTTGTATGTTATGCCTGGACGCGCCACACTTGCGGCAAAATTGTTGGCAGCCTCCACAATCTGATAAACCTCCTTCTGCTTTTGGGTAAACTTTCCTCCGGAAGGCATTGTTCTGGTATGGTCTGAACAATAGTTCATATTATTCTCCGCGCCGGCATCCACAACATAGAGCCTTCCATCTGTAAAACGCTGATGATGAGTGTGATTGTGCAGTGTCTCACCATTTTGAGAGAGAATTGTGGCAAAGGAGTTCTGAGCGCCGTAAGCATAGGCAATACCATCCATAGCGCCTGCAACCTCCTGCTCCAACATCCCTGGCTTAGGCATTTGCATAGCCAGCATATGCATCCTGTAACCAATCTCGCAAGCCTTCTCTATCTCTGCAATCTCCAATTCATCTTTAACTATACGCTGCTCAACCACCGCCTTTATCAGCTCTGCCGAAGCCGCCTCCTTCATTCCTGCAAAAGGCACCCCAAGATACTGGTGCAGTTGAATCATAGTGCGATGCCTGTATGGCGGAAGGAAATGCACCTTGCAGCCGCTCTCCACCTTAGACTTAAGATAGCCCTCCAATTCTCCAAATGATCTGCTTCCCGATATTCCAGCCAGTTCTGCCTTCTCTCTTACCGAAGGCTGCGGACCCATCCAGATAATGTCATCTATATCCACGTCATTACCAAAGAGAATCTCCTCTCCGGAAGCAACATCCAACACCAAAGCAAAATCCGGATCATTAAGACCCGCGAAATAGAGGAAGGTACTATCCTGACGGAACTTATAGGTATTATCCTTGTAATTGCAAGGAGCCTCTCCATTACCCAACAGGAGAATAATCCCCTCCTTAACATCCCTCATCAACTTCGCCCTTCTGCGAACATAAACATCTTTAGCAAACATAATCCAATCGTATATGAAATTCTATAACAAACTCAAAGCAACCAAATCCCCGCCGGCGTTCCGCCGGCGGAGATAGCATTCCGGCAGCGGCACCTCGGTAGCTACTCAACGACAACCACTTCACGGCAACAACGCTGCGGCAAGTACGCTCTGGCAGCAACCCTACGGCAGCAATGCTACGGCAAAAGTACTACGGTAGGTACGCCCCAGTGGTAGTGCTTAGGTAGCAGTTCTGTGGCAGCGGCACCTCGTCGGCGGCGTCATGGCCGCAACGCTACGGCAAGTATGCTCCGGCAGACACGCAACAGCAATTTCAACAAAAATAACTCATAAAAGTTGGATAAGCAAACAACAAACGTGAGAATGCAAGATAAAACCCACCACTCCCAAAAGACAAACGCGCTCCCGAGCACAAAAACCTCGATTTTGTGCTCAAAAAGCCCGAAAACGGGGGTCTCGGAGGGCAAATGCGCACAAAAACCTCGATTTTGTGCTCGAAAAGCCCGAAAACGAGGGTTCCGGAGGCAAAAAGCGCACAAATAACCCGATTTTGTGCTCGAAAAGCCTGAAAACGGGGGTTCCGAAGCCCCAAAAAGCACAAAAACCCCGATTTTGTACTCAAAATGCCCGAAAACAGGGGGTTCGAAGGCAAAAAAAGCACAAAAACCCCGATTTTGTGCTCGTGAAGCCGGGGATTGGTACCAGGGAGAGAGAAAATTAGCATCGGGAAGCATAACAATGGCCTTCCCGCAAATCACCGCGCACACTTCAGAAATGCAAATACCTCATAACCAGATAATTAACTTTTATCAACGCGCTCGGTGAGCTCAAATCGAGGCCACCGCGCGGGCCAATGTGCCCCAGAGGTGCC